>NZ_VHOP01000087.1:0-1112 GCF_008704325.1 Acetobacter sp. DmW_125128
GTGGCTCGACTGATACCGACAGTCCGGACAAACAGCCCCGTCTGTGACTTCTGATCGGCAAAGACATGCTCGACACGCGAGCGGATAACTGACATTCCAGCATTCGATTTCGTAACCGGCCGTTTGAGGCCGCCTTATGATTGAGGATTGTGACTGGTAACTTACCGTCGTTAACGACGTCGTTATTGACGTCATTTGAGAGGTAAGAATGACCCAGGAAATCCTGATTGGCGTTGAACGCCGCCGCCGCTGGTCGGATGAACGGAAGCTGGCGATACTGGCTGAAGTTGGTGTGGATGGAGCAAGTGTATCGGATGTGGCACGTCGACATGACCTGACCCGCCAACATCTTTACCAATGGCGGACGTCATTCCGTCAAAGACTATCTTCCCCAGATCAGTCTGTGGCGTTTGTTCCTGTTGCTTCAGTGACGACACCTGCTGTGGCATCTGGCGGTGATCCTGACGAACTGGCCATAGTGCTGCGCAATGGCCGTAGTATCAGGGTGACGGGACATCCTGCCGAAGATCTTCTGGCCCGGGTCATCCGGATTGCGGAGACGGCATGATTGGCGTGGGCAACGGCGTGCGTGTCTATCTGGCCTGCGGGGTGACCGATATGCGCAAGGGCATATCGGGTCTGGCTGCACTGGCACAGGACGTGCTGCGTCAGAACCCGACATCAGGGGCGCTCTTTGCCTTTCGTGGTCGCCGTGGGGACAGGATCAAGCTTCTGATGTGGGACGGTCAGGGATTCTGTCTTTATTACAAGGTGGAGGGTTCGAAAAACCCGCTGGTTTTGAAACCAGCTCTGTGATTCCATTCGTCCGGTTCTGACTGAGGGAATGGCGGTATGAAGCAGACGGGATTTTTTGACGTTGAAGAGCGGCTTGCCCGCTTGAGCGGGCTTGGTGATCAGCTCGAAGCATTTTCCCGGACTGTGGATTTTGAAGTCTTCCGCCCTGACCTGGAGAAGGCTCTGGCGTATTCTGACGGCAGCAAAGGCGGACGACCGCCATTTGATCCTGTGCTGATGTTCAAAATTCTGGTGATCCAGACGCTCAACAATTTGTCTGATGAGCGGACGGAATATCTGATCAACGATCGCCTCTC
>NZ_VHOP01000088.1:0-793 GCF_008704325.1 Acetobacter sp. DmW_125128
CCGATGGCGTTCCCTACAAGGATATGCTGATCACGGCCGAACATTGCCTATTCTTCAAAGACAGCTTTGTGCCCGTCCGTATGCTGGTCAATGGTGTGTCGATTTTTTACGACAAGTCCATCACATCCTATGACTACTACCATGTCGAAACGGAACAGCATTCTGTTATCATGGCTGATGGCATGCTGACCGAAAGCTATCTGGATACAGGCAACCGGTCTTCTTTCCGGCAGGAAGGCAAGATTGTGACCCTGCGTGGCGCAGTCAAAAGCTGGGAGGGCGATGCAGGTGCGCCGTTGAATGTGGCGCGTTCGTTTGTCGAACCTCTTTACCGTGCTCTTGAATGGCGCGGAAACAGCGCTTCTTGCAGTCATTCCTCGGCAGCACAGCCGGAACTGACCACTGATCCTGACCTTCATCTGGTGACAGAAACAGGAGCCATCATTCGTCCGATGCGTCAGAACGCGCAGAACTATAATTTCATGCTGCCACCGGAAACAAAGTCAGTCCGCATTGTTTCTCGTGCCAGCCGTCCCTCTGATGTAATCGGACCGTTTGTGGATGATCGCCGCTTTATGGGTGTTGCGGTTGGCGAGATCAATCTCCAGTGCGCCAAACAGCATCATGCCATCACGCCTCATCTCCAGACTGAAAAGCCTGCTGGCTGGCAGGCTGATATGGGATGGGACGGCGTAGCTTGGACGACTGGTAACGCAGAACTTCCATTGGGTGATTATCTATCCAATGGCAAAATGGGCATTCTGTCTCTCACTGTGCGTGCTGCTGGTCCTTA
>NZ_VHOP01000089.1:0-2205 GCF_008704325.1 Acetobacter sp. DmW_125128
TTCATATCGCCATTCCCTCAATCAACGCAGAAGAAATAGAATCATACAGAAGACCTCAAAACCAGGGGGTTTTTAGAACCCTCCAGCTTGTGGCCAGTTCCGGCGGCAATACGGTGTATTCCGCCTCTGGCAGCTTTGCCACCCTAGGTGGTGTTGGCCCGGTGCAGATGGTGCATGTGGCACCGCAGAACATTCAGGCGGATACGGTCAAGATCACCGTCACCAGCAATGGCAGCGTATCGGAAAGCTATATTTCCCTGTCTCTGGCCTATATCGGGCCGGTGTGGCAGCCGGTGCGCAACATGAGCACCAAGAGCACCACCGGGCTGGACAGTTCCGTGACAGTGAATACCGGCATGAGCGGGGCCGAGTTTGTTACCCCGGCATGGATGCGGCGCAAGGCTGTGGTGGATCATGAATCTCTGGATCTGGCGGACGTGCCGGTGCTGGAACAAATCCTGCTGCTGGGCGCATCTGGCGCGAATGTGCTGTTTGTGCCGGATCCGGATGCCGATGGCCCCACGCTGAACCTGCGCAGTCTGTTTGGACGCATCCAGCGCGGAGATCTGAGCAACCCCTATGGCGCTGCCCTGCGGCAGCAAACCAGCTTCACCATTACCGAGCGGCTTTAAGCCGCTTTTTTTGTATCAGGACATATCATGCCAACAGCAGAAAACGATGGTGCAGATCTACGCACCGTCCTGGCAAAACTCGACACCATGCAGGGAGATATCAGTGAGGTGAAAAAAGATCAGCGGGAAGAGCGCGATGCCCGCGTTGCTCTAGCAGCACGTACGGATGCGCTGGAAAAACGGGATACGTTGATTTTATCCAAAATCGACAAAATGGCGATTGATGATGCTGAACGCGCCGGAGCCACGCGCCTGACCATGTGGGTTGCCAGCATGCTGGGGCCTACCGGCATCGCAACGCTGGCCGCGGCGCTTTATCACCTCTTCAGCCATCCGTAGCTGACCACGCTGTTTGTCAATTCAGACCTTTCAGACCTTTCAGACTTTTCAGACTTTTCAGAACTGAAAGAGTCCGAAAAGTCTGAAAACTGAAACACGCCCACATATTAGCCCATTACAAATGGCTGTTTTCTGCGGGTTTTGCACTCTGGCGGACTAATTCAGCCAGACTTCCTGAAAACTCGTCCATTCCGGCCGCCATTGTGCGGCCTTTTTTGTATCCGGAAAAACAGATGAATGATTCCATCCAACTGGCGGCATGCCTGTGCCGCAAGTATGAGGGCCTGCGCCTCCAGCCGTACGTTTGTCCAGCAGGTTACTGGACTATTGGTTATGGCAATCGTGCCCTGGCCAACGGGGCCGCCGTAACTGCCAAAACTGCGCCCATTACGCAGCAGCAGGCCGAAGCCCTGTTGGTTTTCACGCTGGCAGGCCTGCGGGTGAAGCTGCGCCAGTTGGTGCGCACGCAGCTTTCGCCAAACCGCGAAGGGGCGCTTCTGGATTTCCAGTATAATCTGGGAACAGCAGCACTGGCAGGTTCCACACTGCTGAAAGATCTGAACGCGGGCCACGATATCGCGGCCAGTGATCAGCTTCTGCTTTGGAACCACATGCACCGAAACGGCCAGCTGATTACGGTGCCCGGCCTTACGGCACGGCGCCATGCGGAATGGTTGCTCTGGAGCGGGGTTAATCCCTGCGATGCGCAGTCAGTAGCGCCTGCACCCTCCCCTACTTCCACAGATCAACTCAACGCGGCGGAAATCGACCGCGTGAAGGAAAACGCATGAGTGAGCGAGATCCTCTGTCCCGGCATGAACTGGATTGCCTGGCAGATCTGCTGTTCGACCGTTTAGCCTAGCGCCTGCGGCAAAGCGGATTCCGGCTGAATGAGGAAAACATCGTCATTGAGCACTTCGATATCAACACGCTGCCCGTCAGCATGCGTGGCGCACAGGGCTGAACAGCCAGAAACCCCCTATTTTCACACATACAGGGCATGCGCAGCGTGCCCGAAAGGTAGATCCATGAACTTGTCCCGTATCAGCGCATATCTGCGCCAGCCCACCACGCTGTTTGCCCTGTCTCTTATTCTGGGGGATCTGGTAGCCACATGGTTTAACGTGATTCCGGCCGGTGGCTCTGCCGCCATGCTGATTGCTGCATTGCCTCTGCTGGGCAGTGATAACAGCGGCATTATTGCAGCCCTTCTGGCCAACAAGGCGGATCTGGA
>NZ_VHOP01000090.1:0-2098 GCF_008704325.1 Acetobacter sp. DmW_125128
GAAAAGGCGCTGAATGCAGTGGCCGCCCATAAGGACATTGGCCCCACGGCTGCAAAGGTGATTGCCGATGCCGTGCCAGCCAGCACCATTCTGGCGGCCGCAACATCTGCCATTGCCAATTCCACTGCTGAAACAGCACCCAAGAAAAGCAGCGTAGCTTCTGCTGTGGCCAGCGTCATGTTGCTTGGTCTGGTTGGCACCAGCCTGATGGCGTGCGGATCTGATCAGCTGGTGCAACGCCAGCAGTCTGTTTACGGCCTGAGCCTGTCTTACGCAGCCGCAGCCCAGCTGGCGGCTGACTATGAAAAGAACCCGGCGGCAGATCCGGCTGTGGTGGCAAAGCTGAAACCAGCCTTCCAGACCGCGCATGACCAGATTGCGCCGCTCGATGACGCCGCGGCTAAAGGTGATCCGCTACCTGAAGCCGCGGTTGAGGCCGCACAGGATGCTCTGGACGCAGCCCGCAGCCTTCTGCCTGCAAACAAGTAATCATTTTCCTGACCTCACGAAAATGATCCCCCCATGGGTGTCGGTATTACCGACACCCTTTTATTGCCTGCCAGAAATGGCGGAAAACCAAGGAAAAACCATCATGAATTATGCAAGCATTGCCATTGCTGCGGTTGAAGCTCTTGTCGAAAACGGCCCGGTGATTGTGGAAGATATTTCCGCACTACTGAAGCCGCTGAAGGAAGGCCGCGCACCCACGGCGGATGAATGGGCCTTTGCTGAAAAGCAGCTTGATGCCGCTAATGCGGCTGTGCAGGCTGGATAAGAAGATTATTGTTGGTGAGTGGGTAATATTACTCACCAACAGCTTCTTGACCGTAAGCTTTTAATGACCAATAGTATAAAAAATTTAGGAATTTCTGTGAAATATAAATAACGTTAAGTTACATTAGAGGAAAAAATGAATACAAATAAAAAATTTGAATATGCTGCGAATTTAATAAGCCGCAACAATAAAATTATAGATATATCCTCACAAAAATCCAAAAGAACAAAGTCTTTAGTTAAAATTTTATGTGGATGTCTATTGGCTTTGTCAGGATTAACTATATTTTTAATTGGTTTTAGAAATAATACAGTAATTGGTGAATATATACGGATTCTTGGAATGATAGTTTCATTTTCAGGAGTTTTTTCTACAGCATTTTTTATATTTCAAGATTTTCTAGAAGTTGGGTACTCTCTAGGTGAAAAGGCAACATATGAGAAATTATTTAGGGATTCAAAAGAAAAAATAGATCAAACAAATAATGTGACTGACCCTCCTGTAGATTACTCCCTCATTGCAAAACAAATGGAAAAACGTTTAACGGAAGAAATCGAAGCTCAAGGAAGAAAGGCTAACACTAACTTATTTATGGGAGTAATGACGGCCTTAATATCCGTTGGAATTCTGGGATGGCTTTCATTTCAAGCCACAAACAATTTTGATTCTATATTTAATAATAATTTCAAAAGTGATAATTTAGATAACAAATATATATACATATTTTATTTTGGGATATTTTTATCAAAAATAACATTATCAATTACTGCTAGTATATTTTCATTTTTCTTTCTTTCTAATTATAGGCGAAATCTGGGGGAAATTAAATTCTTTCAGAATGAACTAACTAATGTCCAATACAGATTGGTTTCGATCTTCATGGCTAAAGATCTAGGCTTAAAGATTGTATTAAATGAACTTCTTTTAAAAAATGCTGAGGTTGAACGAAATTTCATTCTAAAAAATGGTGAAAGTACTATCGAATTACGGTCTCGCGAAATTGATGTTGGCGAAACCAATGCACTAATGACAGCAGCAAAACAAGCTGGGGCAGAAGCAATATCTTCTCTTAAAAATAAAGAGAACACACCAGAAACTCATGAAAAAAAATGAACGTCTCGATTCGCTTGAACTCATAATTGAGTTTACAAATTCATTGTAACTCATTGAAAAATAACAATCATACTTCCCCTAGATTTACATAATAACACATTGATATAAAAAGATTATTACACACCCCGATGAAAGAACATGTCACGCATCCTTCTCGCGGCGTCCATCAGGTTTCCAATACCCGAAATGGCCGGACCACCTCTTTGCTGA
>NZ_VHOP01000091.1:0-608 GCF_008704325.1 Acetobacter sp. DmW_125128
TCCTTCGACATTGCCTATCTGGGCTGCCTGCCGGGCATGACCATTATGGCGCCATCAGACGAGCTGGAATTGCTGCACATGACAGCAACCGCCACCCTGTTTGATGAAGGCCCGATTGCCCTGCGCTACCCACGTGGCAGTGGCCTTGGGCTGGACCTGCCTGCCGAGGGCACGCCGCTGGAAATTGGCAAGGGCCGCATTATCCGTGAAATGGGTGGGCAGTCTGGCCCTGAAAAAGGCGGCGTGGCCATTCTCTCGCTTGGCCCACGTCTGGCGGAGTGTCTGAAAGCCGCAGACATGCTGGCCGCCCGTGGCCTGCCGCCCACCGTGGCAGATGCCCGCTTTGCCAAGCCGTTTGATACGGAACTGGTGGAAAATCTGGCCCGCAACCATGCGGTGCTGATCACGATTGAGGAAGGTTCGGAAGGTGGCTTTGGCTCCCTTGTTGGCCACCATCTGGCCCGCACAGGCCTTTTGGACAACGTCCGCTTCCGCCCCCTCACCCTGCCAGACCGCTTTATTGACCATAACACTCAGGCCGCCCAATATGCCGAGGCAGGGCTCTCCGCTCCGCACATCGTCGGAACAGCTCTAAGCGCATTGGGCAT
>NZ_VHOP01000091.1:618-807 GCF_008704325.1 Acetobacter sp. DmW_125128
TCGCTTTGCCAAGCCGTTTGATACGGAACTGGTGGAAAACCTGGCCCGCAACCATGCGGTGCTGATCACGATTGAGGAAGGTTCGGAAGGTGGCTTTGGCTCTCTTGTTGGCCACCATCTGGCCCGCACAGGCCTTTTGGACAACGTCCGCTTCCGCCCCCTCACCCTGCCAGACCGCTTTATTGACCA
>NZ_VHOP01000092.1:0-1500 GCF_008704325.1 Acetobacter sp. DmW_125128
TAGAAAGTGATATTGGAGTGGAGCCCGAAGATGGCTTCGTTCCCGACGAGGCGGTTGCCTGTCCAGTCTGTTACACCGCCAGAGGGGTGCCAGATATACTGGAAGTCTGGCTGCATGACCCACCAAGGCGTGACCTGCGCCTGATAGGTGAGTTCCAGATGGTTTTCATTACCCTGCACAGGCGCACCAGAGTTACGGTCATACCGCCGCTGGCCAGAAGAAGCCCGGCCAATGCCCCAGCCCAGACCCACCGTATCATTGTCACGCCCCTTGAACGGAGCCTTGAGGTTGATACCCGCATCAATGGCAAAGCTGATCATGTTCCGATCCCCACCATTACCCGTGGCGCGTGCAAAGACACCCACAGACTGCGGAGACTGGAGCGAGGGCCGCCAGATCATCTGGTCAATAATGCCATAGACCATCCAGTTGCCCCGATCCCACCGCGGAATGCCCGTGGTGTCAGCCGCACTCCCCAGTGGCTTGCCCTGATTGTTGTAACGATAATCAGGGAACTTGGCGGTATCGTAATACCCACCCAATTTGTAGATGCCTGGCAGGCCGGGATCCTTGGTGACATGTGACATGTCATCAGGCTGGGGGTTGAGGGCATATTGCAGTTCGGTAATCAGCAGGGCGCCAGTGCCCATGTTGAAGTTGGCGCCATCCTCATCATGGGTATTCTGGTTGGTGGGGTCTGCGCTGTTGCCCCCGTTTTGAATACCAAAGGAGTTGTTGCGGTTGCCCGGCGGGTTATCATCCGCTGCGGCAAACATGAAGGTGAACTTATCTGTTGGACGGTAACGGATACGGATGGCGGGGGAAGAGAGCGGCCAGGATGGCCCACCCGCATACAGGTTGACCGATGGCGCCATGGGCCAGCCGAAGTTGGAGTTCAGATACAACGCCCCGTAATCACTGATCAGGAACTCTGTATCCAGATCCTGCTGCCCGATCTTGACGTCCAGCTTGCCATCCAGAAAAGACTGTTGGTACCACAGCTCGAACAGACGGGTGGAACGATCGGCCTCAAACCCGCTGACGGGGTTGAAGTTGGCCAGATGGTCCTGCGAAATAGAGCGCCCACGCAACTGAAGGGCGCTAACATTGAACGTGCCGCCCTTCAGGCCGATCAGCTTTTCCAGATCCACTGTCAGGGTAGGCATGGTTACCCCATCATAGGCAGGGCCGGTGCCTGATCCACTGGCGCCATCAGCCCCCGAGGCCGAGCCCCCCGTGGCGTTGCCCCACAGTTCATCTATTTCCTGAATGTCAAAGCTGATACCGTGTTTGGCCATCCAGTCACGCGCGCCCCACATGTTGCCCAGCAGGTGGTCGCTCATGTCGGGTGTGTCATCGCCCTTTTTCTCGGCAGCCGCATCTTCGGATGCGCGTTGGGAATCCCGCACCGTGGCCGGGTCAATCTGTTCAATCAAAGGCCCAGAATTGCCTAACCGACGACGATCCTGCTCAATCTGCGTCTCCTCACCATGCGCTAAG
>NZ_VHOP01000093.1:0-938 GCF_008704325.1 Acetobacter sp. DmW_125128
CAGCATACGGACGGGCACAAAGCTGTCTTTGAAGAATAGGCAATGTTCGGCCGTGATCAGCATATCCTTGTAGGGAACGCCATCGGCGATGGCACCTTTCAGAATACGAACGGGCCAGCCTGCCTCATCGTCAGACAGTTCAGGCCGCACTGCCGCGCGAGTTTTACCAACCCAGACAACAGGGCGTGTAATGTTCTTGTTATTTCTCCAGTCAAAGGCAATAACTTCATCACCAATCTGAATATCTTCAACAGCCACATCACCATCCGGTGTACGAATCATGCTACCAACAAGAAAACAGACAACTCGGTACTCTCCATTGGATTCAAGGGTGGCAAGAACATTGAAATTGCTGGAATACTTGTGAGAGCCATCTGGATACGTACCGTGAGATAGATTGTTTTCTGTTAAATTGTAAATATCTCCAGTAATTGTTATTTGCGCAATTGTATTCCAATTATTATCCCTGACAGATATTATGGTTGTGTTTGTTGCTGTGCTATAAACGAGCCAGCTATTAAGAGGGGCGAGGACCGCACTAGAGCTTCCTTCGAATAATAAAGCATTTGTGTTGTTGTATCCAATATTCCCGGTCACCGTAATATTTACGGGATTTTCTTCAGATAGTTGTATAGTTACGGTCGCGCCCTGCCCGTCGAGACTCACCGTATCCGTTGATCCCGGAGCAACCGTTATTGATCCATGCTCTGGAACTGCCGTCATTATTTTACACTTTCATAGTCAACACTACACTCGCTATAAAATACAACTGTAGTGTTATTAGAGCCGTATAACGGCTTAAACTATTGCGGTAATTAAGCAGATTTTGCCGTTTTCTGATTGTCTACGATGTAAGGACCAGCAGCACGCACAGTGAGAGACAGAATGCCCATTTTGCCATTGGATAGATAATCACCCAATGGAAGTTCTGCGTTACC
>NZ_VHOP01000009.1:0-79284 GCF_008704325.1 Acetobacter sp. DmW_125128
TTACCGTCTACGAACTGTTCCTGTCCGACGATTCCGAGTTTTGTAACGCCGAGGCGCTGTGCGTCGGCCATGACGTGGATGACGGTTTTGTAGTCTGCCAGACGGTTGGGCTGGAGATGGAATTCTGGTCGGCTGGCCTCGGGCCCGCTGGCGATCTCGCGCAGATGCGCCTGCAGATCGGCTTCCCCATTAATCGGCTGGCCATTCCATGTCAGCGAATTATCAAAGTCCACAACCAGCGTCACCACAGGGGTTTCTTCCGTGCTGGGCGGCGGGTTGCCCTGCGGCAGATCAATCGAGACCGCCTGCGTCTGCAACGGGATGGTGATGATCAGCATGATCAGCAACACCAGCATCACGTCAATCAGCGGCGTGGTGTTGATGTCAACAATACCTTCATCTTCCGTTGTGCTCTCAGAGCCAACATTCATGCCCATGGCTGTGCTCTCCCCACAAGGATGGGGTGGCGTGCTGCGCCACCCGCCCCTGCCTATTTCGGCTTTTCCGTAATGAAATCGATATGGCTGATGCCCGCTTCCTGACACGTCGCCACCAGACGGCCCACACTCTCATAGCGTGTGGTCACATCCCCGCGGATCTGGATCTGCGGCTGGGGCTTTTGCACCGCTGCCTTCTCCAGCCGGGCCAGAAGATCGGCCCGATCTCTGATCGGCGTTTCATTCCAGAAGGTCTGCCCATCTGCCGTGACAGCCAACACCACATTGCTCAGCTTGGTCTGGGTGGGCTGGTTCATGTCCTTGGGCAGCTGCACCTTGACGGTATGTGTCGCCACCGGAATGGTGATCAGAAAGATGATCAGCAGCACCAGCATCACATCCACAAGCGGTGTGGTGTTGATGGCGGAGACGACGTCGTCTTCCCCGCCACTATCGCCAATCTGCATGCCCATAAGCGCTCTCCTTAGCCTTGACCTGACCGATTATCCGACGCGGTTGGATACCGTGGCTGTGGTGGGGGAGTTGTCCGGGCGCACCTCAATCTGCTCTGCAGCCGCACCGTGGCGCACACCCCCGATCAGGATGGACTGCAGGTCAGACGCAAAGTCACGCACCAGATCCATGGCTGTCTTGTTGCGGCGCACCAGCAGGTTGTAGCCCAGAACGGCAGGCACGGCGGTTGCCAGACCAATGGCCGTCATGATCAGGGATTCACCCACAGGCCCCGCCACCTTGTCGATGGATGCCTGACCGGCAATGCCGATAGCTGTCAGCGCGTGGTAGATCCCCCACACCGTGCCGAACAGACCGATGAACGGAGAGGTGGAGCCCACCGTGCCCAAAAAGGCCAGACCCTTTTGCAGGCTGTTCTGGATGTTGTTCACCGCGCGCTGAATGGACATGCCCGTCCAGCTATGCAGATCAATGCTTTCCTGCATCGTGCCTTCATGGTGCTCGGCCGCCACAATGCCGGTATCGGCAATATATCGGAACGGAGATGTGGAGGTGAGAGCTGAAGCGCCTTCCTGAATGCTGTGTTTGGTCCAGAAGCTTTTGGTGGCTTCCTTGGCGGCGGCAAACAGACGGGCCTGCTCAATGAACTTGGTGATCATGATATACCATGTGCCCAAAGACATGATGAGCATGATCAGCAGCACGCCGCGGGCGATGATATCACCGTTGGACCACAAAGCCCCCAGACCGTAGGGGTTGGCTTCTTCCTTGGTGTCTGCCGCAGGTGGGGCCTGTTCGGCCGGTGCGGGTGCTGGGGTGGCATCCGGTGTGGCGGCAGGCGCCGGTGCGGAAGATGGCGCCGCATCGGGGGCTGGAGCCGTGGCCGCAGGCGCTGTGGGGGCTGCATCCTGCGCAAAGGCCGCAACTGGGGCGGCCGTGCTCATCAGCAGCGCCAGAGCCGGAGCGGCAAGACCTGACACAAAAGAACGGGGCAGTCTGGTCATCTTCCTCATAATCCTCATCATCAGGGCCCAATCCGCTACCCTGTTACGCAAGCAGATCGGGCAATCCGTATTTGTACTACTGGCCAGTATGAAAAACTGACCCCGTTTTAGTCATCCAGCCTAAAGCGGATGACATAGACCTTGTGCAGTTCCTTCACCGGAGCGCCATTGCGCGTGGCCGGGCGATACCGGGCCTTGTGCACGTAATCCAACGCCGACTGAGCAAAGGCCTGCCCCCCAGAAACCGACTGCACATGGCAGTTGCTGGTCATGCCCGAAGGTTCCACATCGCAAATCAACGTAACGCGGCCTTCAATATTGTCTTCCTCCATTTCTGGCGGATAGACCGGCTGCACATTGTTTAAAGGTGCCGAACCAGCAGATGTATCTGGTGCATCTGTTGTGCCATTCCCTGCTGCTGCCGCACTGCTTGGAGCAGTTGCTGCTGGCGGTGCCGCTGCCGTTTTGGTTTGCGGTGGCGTTGGGTGCTTGGGCGGCGCCTTGGCCACATGCTTGATGGGCGGCTTGGGCGGTGGCGGCACCTTGATTTTGGGCGGCGGAATATATGGCGGCGGAGGCACTGCCATAACCGGCGGCGGTGGAGGCGGTGGTGGAGGCGGCGGCGGCGGTGGAGGCGGCGGCAGCATGACTGTTTTGATAGGTGGATGTGTAACGGGAACGCTTGCTGTGGTTCCCATACCGTACATCAGCCCCAGCACGCCCATAAGATGCAGCGCGACAACCACCAGCAGGGCAACAACACTGACAACAGCCCCTACCCGGAACGTATATTTCACCGAGCCCGGCTGTTGCTCGTAGTCATTCATATTTGCACGTCCTCCTTTGTCACCCTGCATCTCAACAGATGCTATTGTCTTACCCTTGATGCACAGGGCGTTACCGGAGCCTGTTTACGCTGGCATGACAATAACAGATTGCTGTTCTGCCATACAGGTAACCTTTTCCAACTTTCGATTGGGCAATTAGATAGGCTTTCTGTCAAGAATGTTCTGCTAATTTCACATTTTCTTTCATAAAGACAATCTGTTCTGGCTTAGGAACAAACTCTCTCTAAAGCGGAGTTTTCTTGGCTCTACCGGTGTTTTCTCTGTTCAGTTCTGCCTTTCAGCACAACAAAAAAGCAGGCTCCAGTTTGGGCCTGCTTTTTGTATTTTTATTCCGATATAGAAATAAATACTTACTGAGCAGAGGCACTGGCCTCTGACCGCGTTGCCCCTACGCGCATGGCAAGTGCTGCCGCCATAAAGGCATCCAGATCTCCATCCAGCACGGCATCCGGGTTGCCGGTTTCTACCCCTGTGCGCAAATCTTTTACCATCTGGTAAGGTGCAAGCACGTAAGAGCGGATCTGATGCCCCCAGCCGATATCCGTTTTGGCAGCTTCTGCCGCTGCGGCCTCGGCTTCGCGCTTCTGCAACTCTGCTTCATACAAACGCGCACGCAGCATTTGCATGGCCGTTGCACGGTTGCGGTGCTGGGAACGATCCGTCTGACACGCCACAACAATACCTGTGGGCATATGCGTGATACGGATAGCGGAATCCGTTTTGTTAACGTGCTGCCCACCGGCACCAGAGGCCCTAAAGGTATCTACCTTCAGATCTGCGTCATTGATCTCGATTTCAATGGAATCATCAATAACGGGATATACCCAAACAGATGCAAAGGACGTCTGGCGCCGGGCGGCAGCATCAAACGGTGAAATACGCACCAAACGATGCACACCGGCTTCTGTTTTCAACCAACCATACGCATTGGGGCCAGAAACCTGAATGGTGGCGGATTTCAGACCTGCTTGCTCACCTTCGGAGCTTTCCATCAGCGTGACTTTGTAGCCATGCGCCTCTGCCCAGCGAGTGTACATGCGCAGCAACATTTCTGTCCAATCCTGCGCTTCCGTACCACCAGCACCTGCGTTGACTTCCAGATAGCAGTCATTGCTATCTGCTTCGCCAGAAAGCAGGCTTTCTGTTTCACGCCGTTTGGCTTCTTCCGCCAGATCACGCAGCGTGGCCATGCCTTCGGCCACCAAATCCGCATCACCTTCGGCTTCTGCCAGTTCAATCAGTTCACTGGTATCGCGCACATTGGTTTCAAGCGCTTCCACACCTTCAATCTGATTGGCCAGAAGAGTACGCTCACGCATCATTTTTTGCGCGGCGTCTGAATCGTTCCACAAATCGGGGTCTTCTGCCCGGTTGTTCAGTTCAGCAAGTCTTTCCTGAGCGACATCCCAGTTAAAGATGCCTCCTCAGCAGTGCCACTGACTGCTTGATCTGGTCGTTAAGGGCTTCAGTCTCGGCAGACATCAGGCCGATTCTCCATATTTTTCTATCATGTCAAAAAAGACAGTGCGGTGCTGGTCTCTCAATAAAGGCCACCCATACCAATGTCACCCCCAGCTGGCGCAGAAGGTGCCGCAGAACCAGACGATCCGCTAGCCCCAGAAGGCGCGCTCCCCCCAGCCTGCCCACCGCCAGAACCTTCAGCAGCCATATCGCTTTCAGAATCAGGCATGTTTTCAGCACCTGTATCTGCTGCTGTAAGTTCCTGCGGGTTTACGTTGCTTGAAAGGTTTGCGCTAAGCCCCGGCACCTGCCCTTCCTTAAAGGCATCTATCGCCACGCCCCTGCCCGTATCATACTGCACAAGCGTAATGCCCGCAGGTGGCACAAAATCCTGCCGTGGGTACCCATCCAAGGCGGTTTTCATCACCTTGTTCCACAAGGGGCCCGCAATAGCGCCACCGGTTTCATTCTTGCCGAGAGACTGCGGCGTATCAAACCCAATCCACACTACGGTTACAATATCAGGGGTGTACCCAGCAAACCATGCATCATTGAAGTTCTGGCTGGTGCCGGTTTTGCCTGCAATTGGCACATCTATGCCTGTTCCAGCCCGCATACCCGTGCCGCGCCGGATAACATCCTGCAACATGGTGGTAATCTGGAACGCACTTTGGGCGGATGCCACCTGCTGTCGGCTATCATGCAAGGCAGGCAAATCATTCTGCCCCGGCATCACAATAGGCTGTTGTGCAGGCGCTGGTGCTGGCGCACCTTTTCCTGCGTCTCCAGATTTTTGATCCGATGGCGCATCTGGAAACACAGCATCAGCGGCAGGTTGATCTGCTGTTTGTCCGCTATTGGGTTGCGCTAAGGTGGCTGTGGTCAATGCCAGCCCCTCCGGACGCCAGATCACGTGCCCTTCTCGGTCCTGCACATCATCCACCAAAGTTGGCGTTACCTTGCGCCCACCTGCTGCGAGCGAAGCATAGGCTCCGGCTTCTTTCAGCACCGTGGTTTCCACTGCCCCCAGCGCTGCGGGCAGCACATGCGGCATGGAATCCACCAGCCCCAGGTTGGTTGCCATATCCGCTACGGTTTTCATGCCCAGATGGGCCGCCAAACGAATAGTGACTAGGTTGCGCGATTCACGCAACGCATCATGCAGAGTGGTGGGCCCCCAGAAATCTTTTTCATAGTTATTAGGATGCCATGCCCCGTAGGAAACCGGGGAATCATCAAACTTCTGGGAAGGGGAAATCCCCTGTTCCATGGCATCCAGATAAACAAATGGCTTGAAGGAAGACCCCGGCTGACGCAGCGCCTGCGTTGCGCGATCAAACTGCGAGGCCTGAAATGACCATCCCCCCACCAGAGCCAGAACCCGGCCCGTGCGCGCATTCATGGTAACAATGGCACCTTCCACCACAGGTACCTGCATAAGGGCAACATGCCCCCCCTCGGCCTGCGGTTGCACCATCACCACATCACCCACACGCAATGGTTTGAAGCGCCGCGCCCATGCCATATCCTTGGCCTGCACAACGCCTGTACGGGGCTCTCCTCCGCTTTGAGAAGCATTGTTCCGCCGCACCACGCTGCCTTCTAGCCAGCCCACCTGCCCCTTTGCATCCAGAACAACAGCCAAACGCCATTGGTCAAGCATACCAGCAGGCACGGGCACTCCCCTTAAAGCCTGCACCCAGTCTGCCGTAGAGGCAGATGACCCGATATCGGAAAAATGGTGCACAGGCCCTCGCCAGCCACGATGCGCACGATCATACGCCATCAAGCCTTGGCGCAAAATATCCTGTGCATCGCGCTGGAGCGGCAGATCCAGACTGGTATGAACATCCAAGCCCCCCTGCATTGTTACGTCCTGACCGTAACGCTCCATCAGTTCGCGGCGCACTTCTTCCGCAAACCATTCAGCCCCTGGCGCCGGGCCGGGCCGGGTGAAGCTGCGGGTAGTAAGTGGTTGGGCTTCTGCTACGCGGGCCGCATCATGCGTAATGGCACCAATATCGGCCATACGTTCCAGCACCCAGTTTCTGCGCCCTCTGGCTGCATCTGGGAAACGTACTGGATTATAATTGGTGGGAGACTTTGGCAGCGCCGCCAAAAACGCGGCTTCTGCATCATCCAATTGATCAAGCGGCTTGTTGAAATAGGTTTGGGATGCCGCGGCAATACCATATGCCCCGCTGCCCAGATAAATTTCGTTGAGATAGATTTCAAGAATCTTATCTTTGGGCAGCACCTGCTCCACCCGCATGGCCAAAAAAGCTTCCTTGGCTTTACGCTGGAAAGACACCGCATTGCTGCCCAGCAGCATGATACGTGCCACCTGCTGCGTAATGGTGGACGCCCCAATGGGCCGCTTGCCCTTACCGCGCGTTAAATCTGTAAGCCCGGCACGGGCAATAGCAACGGGGTCCACCCCTTTATGCGTCCAGAACTTCTGGTCTTCCGCCGCAACAAAAGCGTTTTTTACCTTATCTGGCACAGCGCTGATGGGTACAAAAATACGCCGCTCATTAGCCAGTTCAGCAATAAGCTCATCATCCCCAGCGTAAAGGCGGCTCATGACTGGCGGCTGATAGGAGCGTAAGCCCTCTACCGTTGGCAGATCAGCTACAATCCCTTCGTACTGAGACCAAAGCAGAACCACAGCGCCCGTTGTGCCAACCAACGCCAGTGCAGCCGTTGCTCCAATTACCTTCCGCCACTGTCGAAAACGTGGGCGGCGCAAATCGGGCCTGCGATTTTGCGGAGGCCTGCCTTGAGAATGGCTGGAAGATAAACCCGGATCACCAGAAGACGGAGCGCTTGTCATACAGGCCCTTTACCATTCTCACACATAATCGTCTGCCCTGTTTGCGCATTGTAATAAAAATCATGGCCGAATTCCGACCACATGCACAAACAGTTACTAACCTAACATTTCACCTAGCAGGCGGGCTGTATAATCTACCACCGGCACAATACGCCCGTAATTGATACGGGTAGGACCAATAACACCAATAGCACCTACAACCCGGTTCGCGTCATTCCGGGCTGGAGCCATAACAACGGACATGCCCGTGGCCCCAAACAACCCACTTTCCGCACCAATAAAAATACGCACGCCCTCTGACCTCTCCACCAACTCCAACAGACGCAGCATGGTTTCCTGCGCTTCCAGCCGGTCAAACAGTGTTTGAATGGCCAATAGCCTGTCCTGCCCATCGACATCAGCCAATAAACGGGATTGCCCGCGCACAATCAGGGTGCCGCCCAGCCCATCTCCGCCACCATCCCAAATAGCAAGACCACTTTCTACCACCTCTGCTGTTAGACCGTTGAGAATGCTCCGGTCTTCCATCATTTCAGAACTTACGCGCGTGCGTAAATCCGGCAAGGATGCACCCATGGCCCGTGCATTCAGGTAATTTGCGGCCTCCACCAAAGCGGAAGGCGGCATACCCGGAGGCGTTTCAATCACACGGTTTTCAACATGCCCATCCGCCCCCACCAGAATAACCAGTGCACGGTTGCTGCCTAACGCCACAAACTCAATATGCTTGATACCTCCGTCCCCTTTGGGTGCCACCACAAGCCCTGCGGCATCGGACATACCTGCCAAAAGCGAAGAAGCCTCCGTAAGCGTATCTTGCAATGAACGCCCCTTGGCCTCCAGAGATTGGCCAATTACCCGCTGGTCTTCTTCCGAAAGCGCGCCAAACTGCAACAAGCCATCTACAAACAGCCGTAATCCTTTTTCTGTAGGCAGTCGCCCGGCAGATGTATGAGGGGAAAACAGCAATCCAGCTTCTGTAAGGGAAGCCATGATGTTGCGTATTGTGGCCGGAGAAAGCGGCAGCCCAAGCCTGTGAGACACAGTGCGCGAACCAACGGGCTCCCCACTCGCAACATATTCTTCCACCACTTCACGCAGAATAGCCGCAGACCGTGCATTCAGCCCCGGAGGCAGAGCAGCTTTTACTGGCAGCAAACCACGCTTCATGACACAAGGGCTCCTTCGTATATCCATAAATCCTGGATAGCCTTTATATACCTTATTCGTGCAGTTTTACTGCCGACAAAAGCGCATCATACGCGCCACACATCTTAATTTTACCAAGGAGCTTTCTATGCGCCCTTCAGGCCGCCAGCCAGACCAGATGCGCCCCATTACCATTGAAACCGGCTTTGCCCATCACGCTGAAGGTTCTGCCCTTATCCGTGTTGGCGGCACGGAAGTACTGTGCACTGCCAGTATAGAAAACCGCGTACCGCCTTTTTTACGTGGCAAAGGCACCGGCTGGGTTACGGCCGAATACGGCATGCTGCCCCGCGCCACCCACACACGCGGCAACCGTGAAGCCGCCAAGGGCAAACAGTCTGGCCGCACGCAGGAAATTCAGCGTCTTATTGGCCGCTCCCTGCGCGCGGTAACAGATCTGAACGCTCTGGGTGAAATGAGCATTACGCTGGATTGTGACGTGCTGAACGCTGATGGTGGCACGCGCTGCGCTTCCATTACAGGTGCATGGGTGGCACTGCGTCTGGCCCTTGGCAAACTGGTTGCGACCAACGTGCTGCCTCGGCTGCCGCTGCGGGGACAGGTTGCGGCTGTTTCCTGTGGGTTAACAACGGAAGGCGCTGTGCTGGATCTGGATTATGTGGAAGATAGCTCTGCTTCTGCCGACACCAACTTTGTGCTGACAGCAGACCGCCGCATTGTGGAAATTCAGGGCACGGCAGAAAGCGCACCGTTTACAGAAGACGCGTTTGACAACCTGTTCGCACTGGCCCGCAAAGGTGTGACCGAGCTGTTTGAAGCCCAGATAGCTGCCGTGGAAGCTGCGGAAAAAAAGCACGCATGAATTCTATAAAACTAGAACGTGGCAGCACCCTTGTGCTTGCCACGCACAATGCTGGCAAGCTGGCAGAATTTGCCACGCTGCTGGCTGATTTTGGCATTAAGGTTATTTCTGCCGGGGCACTAAACCTGCCAGAACCAGAGGAAACGGCCACCACCTTTACTGGCAACGCTGCCATTAAGGCCTTAGCCGCAGCCAAAGCTGCCAACCTGCCAGCACTGGCCGATGATTCTGGGCTATGCGTAGCAGCTCTAGATGGCGCGCCGGGCATTTATTCTGCCCGCTGGGCTGGCCCCAACAAAGATTTTACCGGGGCTATGGCGCGTATTGAAGAAGGTATTGGCCAAGGCAAACGCAACGCATGGTTTATTTGTGTGTTGTGTCTGGCTCTGCCTGATGGCCGTACGGAAAGCTTTGAAGGCCGTATAGATGGCCAGATTGTCTGGCCACCACGCGGCACGCATGGCCATGGGTATGATCCCATTTTTGCCCCCGAAGGCGAAACCCGTACCTTTGCAGAAATGGCTGATACAGAAAAAAATGTAATCAGCCACCGTGCCCGCGCGTTTGATGCCTTTAAAAAAGCGTGCTTGAGCTAAACAACCGCATTTCGGATTAACCACCTGCCGGTTCTGCGGAACTGACAGGTGGCCCCTGGATAGGGAAACGAATCAGCAAATACGGTGGTTGGCGTTCATCTTTGCCATCATGAAACCCGGCAAGCCGATTCCATTGCCCCAACGTGCAGTAAACATGGGTTTGCGTGCAAAAAATACCATCTGGGGAAAGCACGCGCGGGTCATGCACCATGAGTTCCATAGAACCATCGGTATTGCGGCGGAAAATAGCATCATGCTCGAAATTGGTGGTGTAAATGCGCCCTTGTGCATCTGTTGCCAGACCATCCGCAACGCCTTTCTCCCCTTCATCCTTTACCGCAGCAGCCAAAGTACTTTCTGAGGCAGACATATCAGACAACAAAGCCGTTGGCAGACTATACAAGCGGCGGCTGGTAAGAGGTGAATAAAATACACGACTGGAATCTGGGCTTAGAGTAATGCCGTCTACCCCGCCGGTAACAAATTTGGGTTTTTGCGCGGGATCATATTTGAGCGGCAGCCCTTCCACCACGGCCATAAAACCTGCTTCTGCCTGTATGGATGGATGCTTCCCCAACACGCGCTTTTGCTGTCCTGTGGCAATATCCACCACCACCAAAGCCGGGCTATGGCCGAAGGAACTATCGGTCACGTAAACACTTCCTTCCGCCCCATGCGTAAGATCCACCCGCAAATCATTCATATGGCTATCAGGCAACAAAGCCGGTGATTTGAGAACGATAGAACGCACCAATTTATTAGTAGCAGGGTCAAAACAGACAATTTTTGCAGCCCCCGGCTGCAAAGGTAAGCCAGCCAATTTGCCGTCATCAATCGCCCAGATAAAACCGCGCGTATCCTGTGTCATACCGTGGATGGAAAGAAGGCGTTCTGCCGGAGGTGCATCTGATGGCATGCTCAGCGCAGCGCTTGGCCACGGAACAAGATGGCCGTTTACCAACTCTGCCAGCGTAGCCCCTTTGTGGTTGATGGCATGCCGCGGAAAGCCCACAAAAATACGGCCATTATCCGTAACAACAATGCCTGATGGCCCCGGCCCATAAAACTCTGCCACAATCTCGAACGACCCAGCGGATTCATAACCCTGATCACCATGCACCCCGGTTTGCACAATAGCTCTCGACACTGCACGCGCTGCGCGGGAAAATGCCAGACCTAACCCTATGCCACCGGCTACAAGCAGATGCCGACGTGCAAGTTTTGAGCTGATTATAGGGCTGAGTGATTTTTGATTCAGCGTTATGTTCCTGCGCACCATTCCGTTGTGTCTCCAGTTCTTTGATGAATCTGAAACACAGTGTGGCACAGATTGGCGGATATCCGCGTGATTTCTGTCCGCAACTCTCATCACAACACGGCACAGCACAAAAAAATGGCGCCGGAAACCGACGCCATTTTCTTAAAACGTAATGTTCAAAAAACATAAAGGAGCAGCCAGACCGCCCCTTTATGGCTGAACAATTAGTCTTCGCCGTCTGTATTACGACGACGGATAGCTGCACCCAGGATATCACCCAAGGAAGCACCGCTATCAGCAGAACCGTATTCGTTAATGGCCTGCTTGTCTTCTTCCACTTCACGGCCCTTAATGGTCAGGGCCAGCTTGCGGGCTGCACGATCAACAGAGATGATCTTTGCATCCACGCGTTCGCCAACAGCAAAGCGTTCCGGACGCTGTTCTGCCTTATCACGGGCCAGTTCAGCGCGGCGGATAAAGCCGGTCAGAACATCGTCAACCTTCACTTCGATACCGTTCGTCTGAACAGCGGTCACGATGCAGGTTACGATGGAGCCCTTCTGAACGCTGGCAAGCGCATCGGCTGCCGGATCTTCCTGAAGCTGCTTGATGCCCAGAGAGATACGTTCTTTTTCCACATCCACGTCCAGAACCTTGGCTTTGACAACCTGGCCCTTTTCGTAATGCTTCATGGCTTCTTCGCCCGCTTCGTCCCAAGACAGGTCGGACATGTGAACCATGCCGTCGATGTCTGCAGACAAACCGATGAACAAGCCGAACTCGGTGATGTTGCGGATTTCGCCTTCTACGGTGGAGCCAACTTTGTGCTCTTCCGCGAACTGCTCCCACGGGTTGCGCTGAACCTGCTTGAGACCCAGAGAAATGCGGCGCTTGGCGCTGTCCACATCCAGAACCATCACATCCACTTCCTGAGAGGTTGCGACGATCTTGCCCGGATGTACGTTCTTTTTCGTCCAGGACATTTCGGACACGTGCACCAGACCTTCAACACCCGGTTCCAGCTCAACAAATGCGCCGTAATCGGTGATGTTGGTCACGCGGCCCGTGAAGCGAGCACCCGGCGGGTACTTCAGGGCAACATTTTCCCACGGATCAGCTTCAAGCTGCTTCATGCCAAGGGAGATACGCTGCGTTTCCGGGTTGAAGCGGATAACCTGCACGCGCACTGGCTGGCCGATCTGCAGAGCTTCAGACGGATGGTTGATGCGCTTCCATGCAATGTCGGTCACATGCAGCAGGCCGTCAACGCCACCCAGATCAACGAATGCACCGTAATCGGTGATGTTCTTGACCACGCCATCCAGAATCATGCCTTCCGTCAGGCCCTGGATCAGTTCGCTGCGCTGTTCAGCACGCGTTTCTTCCAGAACGGCACGGCGAGACACAACGATGTTGCCACGAGCGCGATCCATTTTCAGAATCTGGAACGGCTGGGGCACACCCATCAGCGGGCTAACATCACGCACAGGGCGGATATCCACCTGGCTGCCGGGCAGGAACGCCATGGCGCCACCCAGATCAACTGTGAAGCCACCCTTCACACGGCCATAAATGGTGCCGTTGACGCGATGATTGGCTTCGAAAGCCTTTTCCAGGCTGGTCCAAGCTTCTTCACGACGTGCTTTTTCACGGGAAAGCACGATGCTGCCATCGCGATCTTCATACCGTTCAACATATAGTTCAACGATATCGCCGGGCTTAACTTCCGGCTTTACACCCTGAGGTGCAAATTCACGCAGGGCAACGCGGCCTTCACTTTTCAGGCCGACATCAACAATGGCGTAATCATCGGTCAGACGAACAACGCGGCCGCGAACAACGGAGCCATCAAAGCCCGAATCCCGGCCAAGGGTTTCGTCCAGAAGGGTTGCAAAATCTTCACCGCGGAAATGATCCGCAGTCTGGGTTGTGGCTGAAGCCATGTGTAACTGTTAACCTTGGGCCTGCCTGCAATGGGCAAACAAGCTATTCCTGCGCCCCGCATCCTGCGGCACGGCTTACTTGGCGCACCTATAGGGGCCATCCCCTGTAGCCTTTTTGCCAAGCCTCAAATCAAAATAAAAACAAACCTGCATGGTACGCAGTGTTTGATCATGCACAGACACTGTCCGCAGGCCGCTTGTCAATACAAACCACCCGTGCACAGCCTGAAAACTGCCAGAAAAACGGTATTGCGCAACCGCTCGAACACACTTTCGCAGAATTTTTATTCTGAGATTCCAGCGAGTCGTTCCCGTACGATCTGCAATGCTTTTGCCAAAACGGCATCTGCTTCCAGCGTATCTGTCTCAATCACATATGCGTCATCCGCCACAAGCATGGGAGCAGATGCACGCCCGGCATCTGCATCGTCCCGAGTGCGTAAGGCATCTTCTAGTTCTGCTATACGGGTTGGGGCATCTGGAGCATTCCGGTCACCACCAAGCTGCAAAAAACGGCGCAAAGCCCGCGTGCTGGGAGATGCCGTAATAAACAGTTTTACGTCTGCATCCGGAAAAATAGCGGTGCCAATATCCCGCCCATCCAGCACAGCCCCTTTTGCCTGCGCAAACCGACGCTGCGTTTCCACCAAAGCGGCGCGCACTTCTGGCTGCCCTGCCACCTTGCTGGCCGCTTGCGCTACCAACGGGGTGCGTAGATCCGTTCTTTCCAAATCTTCTGGCAACAAACGTGCAGCAAATTCCTGCGCGGGAGAGGCTGGGTCCTGCCCCGCATCCAACGCCAAGCGCCCGACAGCACGGTAGAGCAAGCCTGTATCCAGATACGGCAGGTGCAGAGCTTCTGCCAATCTGCGTGCCAAAGTGCCCTTACCTGCTGCGGCAGGGCCATCTACTGCAATAACTGGGCCGCCCCGCGTCATGCTACAAACCCCGCGCCAATGCTGTTCATCAGATCCAAATACTGCGGAAAGCTGGTTTCGATAAAAGAGGTGTCATCAATTTCCACAGGTTTTTCGGCAACAAGCCCCATAACAGAAGCGCTCATGGCCAAACGATGATCCATGTGGGTTTCCACCTTGCCGCCACCGGGAATATGGCCAGCCGTGCCGTACACGACCATGTCATTCCCTTCCACTGCAGTGCGGACTCCGTTGTTTTCCAACAGTGCTACGGTTGCGGCCAGACGGTCACTTTCCTTCACCCGCAGTTCTTCCACCCCGCAAAAGCGTGAAACACCAGAGGCATAGGCCGCCGCAACAGCCAACACCGGGTATTCATCAATCATGGAAGGCGCACGTTCTGGTGGCACCTCTACGCCCTTGAGAGCAGAAGCCCGCACATGCAAATCCCCCACGGGTTCTCCGCCTTCTGTGCGTGCATTCAGGATTTCAAGCTGCGCACCCATTTCCTGCAATGTGGTAAATAACCCGGTGCGCAACGGATTGAGCCCTACGCCAAAAATGGTGATATCAGACCCAGCCACCAACAGTGCGGCAACAAGCGGGAAAGCGGCGGAGGAAGGATCTCCCGGCACAGCAACATCACGCGCCACAAGGTTGGGCCGCCCCTGCAAACGAATAATCCGACCACCTTCTGGCGTTTTTTCTACGGAAACTTCTGCCCCAAAATGGCGCAGCATATTTTCCGTATGATCACGCGTGGCAACTGGTTCTTCTACGCGCGTTTCCCCCACTGCATTCAACCCAGCCAACAATACAGCGGACTTAACCTGAGCAGAAGCAACGGGAAGACGGTAATCCAGAGGCTTGGGATCTGCCAAGCCGCGAATAGCCATGGGTAAACGGCCACCCTCACGCGCAAGGAATGTGGCCCCAGTGCCTGCCAGTGGGTCCATAACGCGCTTCATGGGTCTGCGGCGCAGGCTGGCATCACCCGTCATCACGGATGTCATGCCGTGGCTGGCCAAAATGCCGGACAGTAAACGAGCTGCTGTGCCCGAATTGCCCATATCCAACACGTTATTCGGCTCTTGAAGCTGGCCGACACCCGGCCCGCTTACACGCCACTGGCCAAGGCCTTCTTGCACGGCATCTGCGCCCAATGCACGCATGGCTGCGGCCGTGCACAACACATCCTCACCTTCCAACAGGCCGGAAATATGCGTGGTCCCTTTGGCAAGGGAGGCAAACATGAGGGCACGATGGCTAATAGACTTATCGCCCGGCACCCGGATGGAACCAGAAAGAGAAGCCGGAGCACGAGAAACCCGTAATGGGCGAGTAGAAGATGTGGTCTGCTGTGTCATACCTTGTTCATTCCGGCGTGTGGGGCGGCAAGTCAATCCGCCAGAAACCATAAAAACTGCTTTCTGCTGCCAGAAAATGCATTTGTTCTGCAAGTCGGGTTTGACAGGACACAAAACACAATGGCATTTGGCGTCGCCTTATAGTCTGGTTCGATTCCACCCCGCGTTGCGGGAGGGAACCGTCCTTCTTTCCGGGGCATCTGTGCCCCCCCAATCTGACTGCTCAGGATCGACAGGTAGCAAGATGTCTCAGCCCGATCTCGGCACCAAACGCGTCTGCGTCTCCTGCGGTGCCCATTTTTATGATCTAAACCGCACTCCTGCCGTATGCCCCAAATGTGGCACGGAACAGCCCCCACTGGTGCCCCGTTTGCGCCGGAATTCTGATACTCTGTCCAGCACCCCGGTAACGGCAGCTCCCGCCAAAAAAACCAGTGAAGACGATATTGATCTGGATACAGATGCGGATACAGATGCCGATGACGTACTAGAAGATACCGCCGATCTGGATGATGACGATGATGATGACATCAGCTCCGATATTGATGTCAGCACGGATTCGGACGAACACGATTCCTGATCTGCTGCCATAAACACAGCAAAGAAAAAGCCCGCCTTTTGGCGGGCTTTTTTATGAAGATCTCATCAATTTTTTACGGAGTTGTTGAACGTCTTTCTATTTCCACCCCCACGGCTTCGATTTCTTCAAAAACATCCAGCTTTTCAATCCGTACCCGCACAACCTTTACGCGATTATCTACCAACACACCGGCGGCAATACGTTCAGCCAGCGTTTCCACCAGCCTTACGTGCCCCTCCGCCACAATCTGGCGTACCAGCACAACCACTTGCTCATAGGAAACTGTGCGGCTCAGATCATCCGCGCCAATTTCCAGATCTGTCCGATCATCCACACCGAACGAAACGGATACGCGAATGCGTTGCGATACCCCCTGTTCGTGCGGAAAGACGCCAATATTGGCATCCAGAATCATGTTGCGGATAAACAGGCGGCGCAAAGGCGGCTGATCCGCCCATGGAGCAAAAACAGCCATTTTCTATTCTTCCAATACAGCACCGGCAGGCAAAGCCGGAGACCATTGTAAATGCTGCCCGCCATCCAACGCCAGCATCTGGCCTGTTACAGAGGGCAAAGCCAGCAGCGCCAGCGCAGCGCGCGCAACTTCTTGCGGTGATGTGCCATGCCCCAAAGGCACAGATGCACATTGCCGGGCAAACTGCTCTTCTGTCTGCCGCGTACTGGGTAATGCTGGCCCGGGGCCTATAGCATTCACACGTATGCCTTTGGGGGCCAGCGCTAACGCCATTGTTTGGGTTAACGTCCACAAAGCGCTTTTAGAAACCGTATAACTGACAAAATGTGGCGTAAGAGACCACACGCGCTCATCCAGCATGTTCAACACCATGCCCTGCGCCGTTTCTGGCAGCGCCTTGGCAAAATGCTGCATCAGCACAAACGGGGCGCGTAGGTTGGGTTTAAGGTGTGCCATCCAGCTTTCACGGGTGACATTATGCCACTCATCCCGCTCAAACGTAGAAGCGTTGTTGACCAGAACACCCAGCGGCCCACCCAAGGCCGCAGAGGCCTGTTGCACCAGAGGTTCTACCCCTTCTTCCCGCGCCAGATCAGCTTGCAACAGGCAGCTTTTTTGCCCGCATGCGTTAATAGCAGCGGCTGTTTCCTGCGCATCTTCCTGCCCGGAGCGATAGTGAATCGCCACATCAAATCCGGCCTGCGCCAACCCTAGGGCTATGGCACGGCCAAGCCGAGCACCTCCGCCCGTAACCAATGCACGACGGGGAATAGCCGCCGAAATGGGAAAACCATTCAGTGGCATCGTGTCTGCCTCCTTTATCGTCATGCAGGGCGCCGTGCGCCCAGTGCTGCTGCCAAAGTGCCATCATCCAGCACATCCAACGCCCCACCCATCGGCACGCCTTGCGCAACACGGCTGACAGTCACGCCACCATAAGATGCAAGCTGATCCATGAGCCAATGCATGGTGGTAGCACCTTCCACCGTGGCACCTAGCGCCAGAATAATTTCGCGCACCGTGCCTTTGTTCAGCTTTTCAAACAGCGGAGCGACGTCCAGATCTTCTGGCCCGATTCCCGCCAGTGGGGACAATGTGCCACCTAGAACCTGATAGACTCCACGATGCACGCCCGCACGCTCCAGCGCCCACAGATCACCCACCGTTTCCACGACACAGATCAGGCCCTGATCTCGCAGAGGATCAGAGCAGATATGGCACGGGTTTATCGTATCCAGATTACCGCAGGATGAGCAGGTTTTTATAGCATTGCCTGCCCGCTCCATTGCGCGCGCTAAAGGTGCCAGCCGGGTTTGAGGCTCCTTTAGCAAATATAGCGCAACCCTGCGCGCAGAGCGCGGGCCAAACCCCGGCAACCGGCCCAAAAGCCGGATAAGCTGCTCTATTTCCTGCCCACCCATACCGGACAATTCTGCTACCCGTTCCGTTATATCAGAACGGCAGCTTCATGCCTGGAGGCAGGTTCAGGCCACCGGTCACTTTCTGCATTTCTTCTGCTGCTTTTTCATCCAGCTTTTTGCGGGCATCTGCACAGGCCGCCACAATCAGATCCTGCAGCATTTCCATTTCTTCTGGATCTGCCAGCTTGGGATCAATTTTAATGGAGCGCATGTCTCCTTTACCGCTCAGCACAACCTGAACCATGCCTGCGCCGGCTGAACCATCAATGTTCATGGCTTCCAGCGTGCTCTGCATTGCTTCCATTTTGGACTGCATCTGCGTGGCCTGCTTCATCAATGAGGCAAGATTTTTCATCAACTATCCCTTTATTCTCAAACTGCCCTGTTACTGGCAGCCTGTTGCTATATGTCACACCACACAGCCTGATGGGCGTGCATTACCTGCTCACCGGAGTCAGTCTGGAGACATGCCCGGATCATAGGGGCGTTCATCATCATCCAGAAACTCTGCATCCAACGGTGCAAAAAGCAGTTCTGGGGCCGGTTCTTCTGGCGGTAGGCCGTAATCATCCAAACCATGATCACGCACTTCGCCCAGTTCTGCATCCGGGAAAAACTTGAGAATGGCCTTCACCAATGGGTGAGCTTCAGCTTCCTTACGCCGAAACTGAATGATTTCAGCCCCCTGCGCATCCAAAGTGGGTTCGCCCTCTTCCTCCGAAAGCCCCACCCGCCATGACATACCCGTGGCACGATCCAAAACTTTACGCAGTTCTTGCGCGGCCCCGGAGGGCACGTGCTGTTCAAACCGCAACACAATATGCCCCGGCGCAAAGGACACCAGATGCGCCGCATGCCGAAGCTGACCGTGCAGGATGGCTTCTTTCTGGTCCTTCACCAAAGCCACGGCTTCTCGCCATGTGCGTGGGTTGGAAAAAACCTGTGGTTCAGCAGAGGGAGCAGAAACCGGAGCAACGACTGGCACGGCGGCAGAAACACTTTGTCCACCAATCACCATACGCAATGGCGGCTGATGCCCTGCTGAAGCTGATGGCGTAGGCAACGCAGAACTTGCCCCAGCCGTGGGGGCTTGAGAACTTCCACCTGTATTTGGAGAAGCTACTCCCTGCCCTGCTGAATGCCCCGCGCCAGAAAGACGTTTTATTAAATCTTCAGGAGATGGCAGATCCGCCACATAACACAGGCGAATCAGCACCATATCTGCGGCAGCGCGCCTATCAGATGCGGCTTCCACTTCCTGCATCCCTTTTACCAGCATCTGCCACGCACGCATCAGCACAGGCACAGTAAAGGTATCAGCCATATGCGTGCCCCGCACACGCTCGGCCTCTGGCATATCTGCCGAATCGCGCAAGCTGGGAACGGCCCGCAAACGAGAAACCGTGTGCACCAGTTCCAGCATATCCCCCAACACAAGGCCGGGGTCTGCGCCGCGTGCATATGCTGCATCCAGCAACGCCAAAGCCTGCTCTGGCTTGCCTGTTAACACCGCTTCCAGCAGATCGAACACAACTTCCCGATCTGCCAAACCCAGCATGTCACTGATAACTGTGGCGCCAATTACACCATCTGCATCCGTTTGGCCGGTACCCTGCGCAATTGCCTGATCCAACAAGGAAAGCCCATCACGCACCGAACCGTCAGCAGCCCGTGCTACCAATGCCAGCGCATCTGGTGACAGACGCACATGCTCTTTATCTGCGATGCGGGAGAACAACCCCACCAGTTCAGATTGTGGAACGCGCCGTAAATCAAACCGTTGGCAACGCGAAAGCACCGTTACCGGCACCTTCCGCAGTTCTGTCGTGGCAAAAATAAACGTAACTTGTGCAGGCGGCTCTTCCAGCGTTTTGAGCAGCGCATTGAAGGCATTGCGAGAAAGCATATGCACTTCGTCAATAATAAAGACCTTCATGCGCCCTTGCATGGGGCGGAAGCGCGTGGCTTCTATAATCTCACGCACATCATCTACACCTGTGCGGGAGGCAGCATCCATTTCCAGCACATCTGGGTGCCGATCGTTCAAAATAGCCACACAGTTTGCGCAAACACCGCATGGATCTGCCGTTGGGCCACCTTTGCCATCTGGCCCGATGCAATTAAGAGCGCGTGCAATAATACGGGCTGTAGTGGTTTTACCCACCCCGCGCACACCTGTAAGCATAAACGCGTGGGCCACCCGCCCCAGTGCAAACGCATTACGCAGCGTGCGCACCATGGCTTCCTGGCCAATCAGATCATCAAATGTGGTGGGGCGATATTTACGGGCCAGCACCCGGTACGGCGATGCTGCCTGATCCTGCGTTGCGGGAAGCTGCTCAACCACTTGTTGGGCAGGCTCATCACCAAACAGACCAGGGCCTTCCATTTCAGGATTGGGGAGTCCCTCATCCTGAGGAAGCTGCGCGTCTGTTTTGTCGCTCATGTCTTGCCCGAAGAAAAAGTTCACGCCTTGTTTTATATGCGAAACACGTGCCGCATTGGCGGAAAATAACGGGTGGAAAGCCGAACAATGACCCGGACGAAACTTACCATGGCTGCTTCCTTCCGGATCTGACCGGGTTGGCAAGGTGTCCGTCCACTGCCGACTTTCCGCTTTTTACATAACACTAAATGCAGGCAGATGCCAACCCTGTGTAATAGCTACCAAAGCCCGTTGCTTTACCTTCTGGCCATGAACAGGCTAAAAACGGAACACCCCAGAAGCACAGACCTGTGTATTAAGAGAGTTTTGCGCGTGTTTTTATTCCGCCCTTCCACTCCGCTTTTTCGGCCTCTTACTTTGGCATCCCTCTTTTTTATGGGCTCTCTTGCTGCCTCAGCAGTTGCGCGCGCAGATGATGATCCGCCAGCCCGTACAAACGTGCCAAATGTGCAGTTACAAAAAGAGTTAGCCGTATTGCACTTTAAACCAGAAGCAGCTAGCCCGGCCTGCATTGATGCACTGAAAGAACTGCACAAAACGCAGGATATGCTTAAAGCTGAAGAAGCGCGATCTCATGATCAGGATCTGGCTATTGCGGAAGATGTGCTGGAATCTGATTTTGAAAATTCTATAGAAATGTGTGCACCAGATGTGCAGCGCCTGTGCGAAGCACCCAATCCTTCTGCCGAGCTGGCGCATACCTGTGAGAAAATTGACAGTCTGCCTGATTCTGCAAACTGATTTTTCTTTAAACCCAGAAAGGCCTGGCCCTGCATGCACAATCGCACCTTCTGGCGCGCTGTTTCCTGCCCGGCCGGGCCTTATGGCTGGCTACCACTTATTCTGATTGCAATATTGTTTTTTATAATCGGCTTTGTAACATGGCTGAATGGGCCTCTTATATCTTTTGTAAAAATTGCATTTTCCCTTGATGATATAAGCGCATTTTTTATCCCTTTCGTTTTTTATATTTCATATTTTTTATTCGCCATTCCGGCCGGTAGAATTGTAACAAAACAAGGCCTGCGACAAAGCCTGATATATGCTTTAAGCATTATGACAACAGGCATGATTGTTACAGGCCAATTTATGAAAGCATCATCCTATCTTGGTGCATTATGCGGATTTTTAATTCTGGGTAGCGGGTTGGCGCTTCTGCAGGTTGCTATAAACCCTTATATAAGCTTTTTAGGCCCAACTGATCGCGCTGCACAACGTATTGCAATTATGGGTATTTGCAACAAAGTTGGCGGCATTTTAGCTCCTATTGCTTTGGCAGCGTTTGCCATGCCGCATATTGGAGATTTGCCACTTACTTACAATGCACAAAACAATTCGATCTTACAGCAACAATTCATTTCTACAATTTACTGGCCTTATATAGGAATGGCTACGCTTTTAGCTCTGACAACTTTGTATATAAAATGTTCAACTCTACCTGATATAAAAATATCTCATCTAAAAAACATAGAAACAAGCGTTCCTACAAATTCAAACCCAACCTTATGCTTTGGTGTTTTGGCCATGTTTCTTTACGTTGGCGTAGAGGTGTTGGCTGGAGATGCTATTGGAACCTATGCATCTGGATTTCATATTCCATTCAGAATATCCAGTCTTTTTACATCAGCTACTCTTGTTTGTATGCTTTGTGGGTATCTGGTTGGGTTAATATGTGTACCACGCCACATCTCTCAAGAGCGTGCACTTCTGCTTTCCTGCCTTACAGGTTTTGCCTTAAGCCTTCTGGCATATATGACTCATGGATACATATCTGTTGCATGCGTAGCGCTGCTGGGCTTCTCAAATTCCATGATATTTCCATCTCTTTTCCCAACCGTTTTAAACTCCACCCACAACAAAACCTCTTTTGTCTCTGCGTTGTTGGTTATGGCATATTGTGGAGGTGGTATTTTACCGCAATGCTTTGTATGGCTAAAATCCATTATAGGGTTTCAGGCAGCATTTTCAGCATTATCCTGCATATGCTATTTTGTAATTTCCTTATTTATTTTACATTTTTCAAAAATGCCCCACAACACAAACACCTAATGGCTGGCTGATATGACCGAACTTTCCGGAAATCTTGTGCTTCCAAATACAATTGTAAGCGGAAGTATACATTTTGAAACCAAAATTCAGGATATTACACCTACTCAACATGAAACAGACCGCTATATTCTTCCTGGCTTTATCGACGGACACATCCACGGGGGCGACGGCGCAGATACAATGGATGGTGTAAAAGCCATTCACACCCTTAGCCGGTTTCATGCTCGGCATGGCACGACAACATTATTGCCAACAACCATCACCAGCCCTTGGCCGGATGTTATCAACACATTACATGCTATTGCTGAAGTGACTGGGCAACAAATTCCAGATGGCCCGATGATACATGGCGCGCATCTGGAAGGACCTTTTGTGAGCCCCCATAAACTCGGGGCTCAGCCTCCTTTTAATATCGCCCCAACATCAGACAAGGTTTTAGAAGTTCTTGCTACAAACTGCGTGCGTGTTGTGACACTAGCACCGGAGCTTCCTCATGCACAAACTGCCATGAAAAGTTTTGCCAAAGCTGGCGTGCGCGTAAGCCTTGGTCATACAGTTGCCAGTTATGAACAAGCTCATCAGGCTATTTGTCATATTTGCAAATCTGGTGGTGTGGTTGGGGGCACCCATCTCTTTAACGCTATGCCGCCCATTGAAAGCAGACGCCCCGGCCCAGTTACCGCCTTAATGTGCAGTGACGCCTATGCCGAAATGATTTTTGATACACACCATATCCATCCAGCAACATTTCAACTAGCTCAACGCATTATGCCAGATCGGCTTGTTTTTGTAACCGATGCCATGCGTGCTGCTGGTTTGCCAGATGGGCCAAGCCAACTTGGTGGGCAAGACGTAATTGTAGAAAATGGAACAGCACGCTTGCCAAATGGTAGCCTTGCAGGAAGTGTGCTGACATTAGATGTTGCCCTACGCAATGCCGTAAAGACCGGAACATCATTGCACGAAGCAGTAGCACTTTTAACGCGCAACCCAGCAAACTATCTAGGGCTGCATGACCGCGGCATATTAGAGGCCGGAAAACGTGCTGATTTTGTTGTAATGGATTCCAACCTGTATGTGCAGGAAGTATGGGTAAGCGGCCAGCGTATTTATTAAAAAAGACGGGAAGACTTTTTATGTTTCTTCCCGCCTTATACGCAAGATTTACTCTGAAAGTTGCAGAACGCTTTCCACGCCTTTGCGTGTGCCCAGCACTGCAGCTTTTTCTTTTACCGTAAGCTTATGTTCAACCTCAGAAACTGTGTGAGATTCTGAAAGTTTTACTAAACCCACGAGCTGATCCGCATTGATGGGATCTCCCGCTTTACGCTCTGGTGGCAGCATAGCCATATGCGCCTGCGCCAGCCCCACATCTGCCCGCAAAGCCCGCAAAGCATCTTCTGGAAAATCTGGGGTTTCATCACTTTCGCGGTCTTGCTCTGCCTTTTTAAGAACATCCGGCATATTGGTTTCTTCTGGCACTAAAAGAAGGCCAGCTTTGCGAAAATCCAAGCCAACATTACGACTGCTGGTAAACGCCACCAGAGGGATGGAAAAAACCAGCCCCAGCAAAACCGGTGTCATCCAGAAGAAAAGAGAGGGAGACACAACCCATGCTCCAGCCCCTAATAGCACACCAAAAATGGTAAAACGCCCATACTGACGGACAATATCCATAAATGGCACACCGCCATCATCTCGCCGTTGTGCATTCCAGCCGGAATCATGTCCTGTAAGAATGGAGAATACACCGAGTGTTTGAATCAACATGGCTATTGGTGCAATCAAACCACCAATCAGTGTTTCCACTAATATGGAACCTGCCGCACGTATGGCACCACCACACCCTTTGCAGTTTTCCCTATCCAGCAACAACGCGATATACGCAAGAAGTTTTGGTGCTAGCAGCACAATCATGGTACCGATAAACACATACTTCGCCTGTACAGGATCAACATGCGGCCAGTGTGGATAAAGAAGCTTTGTTTCTCCAAAATATTCTGGCCGCTCAAAATGAGCCTGAAGAGAAATTAAAATACCAGTCAACAAAAACACAAGCCACAAAGGCGATGTTACATAAGCCCCGATACCAACAACCATGTGCATCCGGCTGACCCAATGCAGCCCCTTTGTTGGCAGAACCTTGACGTGCTGCAAATTACCTTGGCACCAACGCCTATCGCGAATGGCAACATCTGTAAGGGAAGGAGGACTTTCCTCGTAAGAGCCATCAAGAGCTGGCACCATATGAATGGCCCAGCCCCCGCGGCGCATTAAGGCAGCTTCTACAAAGTCATGGCTCAGAATATGTCCACCAAAAGGTGGCTTGCCCGGCACATGCGGCATGCCTGCCTGTTCGGCAAAAGCGCGAGTGCGAATAATGGCATTATGGCCCCAGTAATTTCCCTCCGAGCCATGCCACCATGCAATACCGTACGCAATAACAGGCCCGTACACACGGCCCGCAAACTGTTGCAAACGTGCAAAAAGCGTTGTGCCACCAGTAATAACCGGAAGTGTCTGTATAAGGCCCACACCAGGGTTACGCTCCATGGCTGCGGCCATACGCACCAACGTGGCGCCAGACATAACGGAGTCTGCATCCAACGTAACCATGTGGTCATATGCTCCGCCAAAGCGGCGCACCCATTCCCCCAGATTACCAGCCTTACGCTCTACATTATTATGGCGACGGCGGTAAAAGATATGATCATATCCGCCAGTTTCTTCACGCAGCGCCAGGAAGGCTGCCTCTTCCTCTACCCATACATCCGGGTTTGTGGTGTCTGAGAGAATAAAGAAATCGAAGGCATCCAGTTCCCCCGTTTCCTGCAAACTATCGTAAATAGCTTTCAACCCCGCCATAACACGGCGAGGAGGTTCATTATACGTAGGTAGCAGAACAGCATTCCGCCGTGTAAGCTGCGGCAGCGGGCCAGATTTGCTGATACCTAGCCCAAGGCCACCATGCGCAACCAGAGAACAGAACCCGGCAACAGAAGATGTAAATGCCAGTGCAATCCACATAAATAGAGCAATAAACAACAGCAGCATGATCACACCCAAGGTGGAAACACCTGCTTCATCCATCACTTTATGCGTGCGCCATGCCCCATAGGCCGTCAGCAACAATGCTGATCCAATAACAGCCAACCGACGCAGCACGATATTCCGCGGAGAGGTAAGAGGCGTGCGGCCACGCCCTGCCATATTGGGTGCAGCATGAAAATCCTGCACCGGCATATCCAACGGAGATTCTGAAGGGAGAGCGCGAAACATTTGTGTAGAATCCGGCATGCTTACGGCGTCCATCGGTATAGCCACTGTTCAGACACTGGGCCCGTATCAGTTTCTAGGGCACAGCTTAAATCCGCCACCTTGGCATCACCTGGCACAAACTCAAATGTTGTGCGCCAACCGTTAATTTCCGGATTTGGCTCTACAACAACATTACGAATTGTGCCCGCAGATGCTTGCGGAGAAACGTGGAAGTGCGTGTCTTTTGGCAGATGCTCAAAAGGTGCGCCCACAAAATCTATGGCGAAGAAACGAGCGGTCTTATCATCCACCACAGCGCCTACACGTGTGGCACCAATACGTGCCAACGGAGTGGGAAAAGGTGCATCCCATCCCCAGTACATACGATAGGTGAAGCTGTATTCCTTGCCAGCCAGCAAAGGTTCCTTGGGCCGCCAGAAGGCAACAATATTATCGTTTACTTCATTGGGTGTAGGAATTTCCACCAGATCTACCCAGCCGGAACCCCAGTCTCCAATAGGCTCAATCCACAGGGAGGGACGCTTTTCATAATGCAAGGCCAGATCTTCATAATCATGAAAAGAACGTCTGCGCTGCATCAGCCCGAAACCGCGCGGAGAGGTATCAGAAAATGTTGAAAACTGGAGATCAAGCGGGTTACGCAATGGGCGATAAAGCTGTTGATCTGCTCCTGTCCACATTTGCAGAGCTTCGCTATCATGCGCAGCGGGGCGCCAGTCATCAATGTGGTTGCGATCGTTGCCATCAAAATAAAACATGCCCGTAAGGGGCGCGATGCCAGATTGTTCTATCTTGGTGCGTGGGAATAATGTGGACTGCACATCAAACACCGTGCTGTCACCGGGGCGGATGGTAAAACGAAACGCCCCTGTAAGAGATGGGCTATCTAACAACGCATGTATAACAACAGACTGCACGCCCGGCTGAGGTTTTTCCAACCAGAAGGCGCGAAAAAGAGCAAATTCCTCGCCTTTAGGATCACCCGTGCCATCAGCAAAGCCACGTGCAGAAAGCCCATAAATCTGGTCTTTACCTACTGCACGAAAATACGATGCCCCCAGAAAAACACAGAACTCTTCCATTACACCCGGGGTGTTAATGGGGGCACGTAGCCGCAAACCTGCAAAACCCAGATTATCTTCTACCCGCAAAGAAGGATCTGCATATGTAAACAAATCTGGAGAATAGGGAACAGCTGCTGCCTGCCCATTCTGCACTTCGTAAATTTCGATCCGCGGCTTGTATAAAAAACCACGTGGATAAAATTCCACATCAAAACCCAAATTATCGCCAGCCCACAAAGCGCGATCTGGACGGTAGGCAATGCTCCGGAATTGATCAAAATTCAGGTTTGAAAGTGTCTTTGGTAACGTTTGATCTGGCCCCTTGTAAGGTCCATTTGCCAGCCTGCGAGCAATCTGCGCAACTGTGTTATCATCAAATGCACCAGTAGCATTTGCTAGCCCTTCGGCATGTGCCCGCCCAATGGCACCCCCTACCAGCGAAGCCAGGGTAGCGCCTGCCCCTGCCTTGATTACATCACGTCGCTGCACATTTGCTGACACGTCTGTCTCCCGCTCTTTTGCTAAATTTTATGGGATGGTTGTTTCATTGTTCTGAATAGACCCATCTCATTCTGGTGAGGTTTTTTGTGGGCACGCAGACAATAAATTTTCCAGTTCCGCTATATCAGAACGAGCAGCCTGTGCTGCCTTATCTGCAATCTGCCGATACAGCGTGACAACAGTTTTACCTGTAAGTGTAAGAAAAGCCCCACCGCCACCGCCGGGCCGCGTGATAACCAGAGGTTCCTTAAAAAGCTGGTTCAGATTATCTACCAACAGCCATGTACGACGGTAAGACATACCCATGGCGCGCCCCGCCGCTGAAATGGAGCCTGTTTCTTCCAACTTTTCCAGAAGATGTATCTTACCATGCCCCAACGCAGGCTTACCATCTGCATCTAGCCGCAATGTCAGTCTTACTCGTGCCGTCATGCCTACCCACTTTTCCAGTTATCAGCCTTTAAGCTGAATAACTGTATAAGGAAAAAACGGAAATTCTATATGACTCCCAGCGCAGATACCACTTGGCGTTCCATGACACCAGATGATCTTGCCGGTGTTATGACATTAACTGCCCGCATCCATCCCGATTACATGGAAGATCTGGTTGTTTTTGAAGAACGCCTGAAACTTGCACCTGATGGCTGCTTTTCTCTTGTGCGGGGTAAAGAAGTGCTTGGCTATCTGATAAGCCACCCATGGCAAGGCCTTGTTTCCCCGCCATTAAACACCTTGCTGCATACCCTGCCTCGTAAGGCAGACAGTTGGTATATTCATGATCTTGCCTTATCCCCAACAGTAAGGGGGCAAGGGTTTGCGCAACAGGCTTTGCTATTGGCCGAACAGGCTGCGCGCAGGCAAAAACTGCATACTCTTTTACTTACATCTACCTGCCACGCCATTGGCTTTTGGCAGAAAGCGGGCTTTACGGATGCGCCTACCAATAAAGCAGAACAGGCGGTGCTGGCATCTTATGATGCGCAAGCCCGCCTGCTCTATCGTGCTATAAGCTAGAAAATTTTAGTCACCTTCATGGTGTTCTGGTGCCACCATCATAGCCTCGGCAACAACGCCTGCGTGTTCACGCACGCGGCGTTCAATATCCGCGGCCATTTCTGGGTGATCACGCAAGAACTGCTTGGCATTTTCACGCCCCTGCCCAATGCGCTGGCTATCGTATGAAAACCATGAGCCAGATTTTTCAACAACTCCGGCTTTTACGCCAAGATCAATCAGCTCACCAACCTTACTGATGCCTTCGCCGTACATGATATCAAATTCTACCTGACGGAAAGGTGGCGCCATCTTGTTTTTAACAACCTTTACGCGCGTCTGATTACCTGTCACCTCATCCTTGTCCTTGATGGATCCGATGCGGCGAATATCCATACGCACGGAAGAATAGAACTTCAGGGCATTACCACCCGTGGTTGTTTCCGGATTACCAAACATCACACCAATTTTCAGGCGGATCTGGTTCAGGAAAATCATCAGAGTATTGGAGCGTGCCACCGTACCCGTAAGCTTACGCAAAGCCTGGCTCATCAAACGCGCATGAAGGCCAACATGGCTATCGCCCATGTCTCCTTCCAGTTCTGCGCGCGGCACCAGTGCTGCAACACTATCTACCACCAAAACGTCAATAGCGCCGGATCGCACGAGTGTATCTGCAATTTCCAACGCCTGTTCACCCGCATCTGGCTGGCTGATCAGCAGGTTATCTACATCCACGCCCAGCTTTTTGGCATAACCGGGGTCCAACGCATGCTCGGCATCAATAAAAGCACAAGTGCCACCACGCTTTTGTGCTTCTGCAATAGCATGCAGCGCAAGCGTGGTTTTACCAGAGCTTTCTGGCCCGTAAATTTCCACCACACGGCCACGGGGCAACCCACCAATACCCAGCGCAATATCCAGCCCAAGGGAACCAGTAGGAATAACATCTGCCTCTACCTTGGGCCGCTGCCCCAAGCGCATGACAGAACCTTTGCCAAAAGCACGTTCAATCTGTCCCAGCGCGCCTTCCAGAGCCTTTGCCTTATCCATTTTTACCATTCCCTTCCTGTGGGCCGGACTGCCAGATGTACGTAAGGCCCTTGAATGTGCATAACGCACCATGCACAAAAGATTATGCGTTCAATTCCTGCCATAAAGCCTCTACGGCAGCAACGAATGTACTGGGTAACCGCTTTATGGAAACTTTTTGCTAATGTTGCGATCTCTACCTGTTCCATTAAGAACAAATTAGCAACTTTTCAAGATGGCAGCATAAAATTCATCTGCCATCTTTTAAGATTCTAAAAATTATCAGCTCTTTTTCCCATGATCGGAAGAAAGAGCCAGCCCAAACCCCCTAGGGTCAGTCCAACCAAAGCATTTACTGCCATCCCCCGGCAAACCGGCTGGGCAGGACACAAAATTGGCGCGCCCCACACCATTGGTCACCTGTGGGCGACTTCCCGCTATTGCTGCCTGCAAGGCTACGGCTGCCGTATCTGCCGCCACATTCTGCCCAGACGCCGTGGCCGCAGCCTGAAACTGGTTACCCCGGTGCGCAATAGCAACAGGCAGAAGCGGCAAAGGTTTCCGCACGGGGGAAGCCCCCAGCATAATGCCTGTAGACCCAGCAATACGCCCGGTACCAAACAGATTGTTCATGGTGAATGCACAACTTACAGATTCACCCTGCCTATCCGTCACCACAAAAGATGTGGAAGCAGGCAAGGCAGGTAGAACCGAGCCAGCAGGAATGTGGCCAGAATTCAGAAGAGCCTGTGCATCTGCAATACTGGTAGCAGCTCCTTTTGCACCCTGCCGCGCACGCCAACCAGATACAGCCGTTTCCGCCCTTACGCGGCCGCCATTTTGCCCCACATTGGAAAGATACGCCGCAGCCATACCAAACCCACCATCTGCAGGTGGCGGCAAGAAGCTGATATCAATGCCATCAACACGCGCTGTAAGCGGCTGTGCTGCCATAGGAATAGCTGCGCGCAAATCCAACGTTGTCAGCCCCGCACCGGCAACACGCGCAGCCTCTGCAAATGTCTGGCCCAGTGCGCCGGCGTAAAGATCGCCCACACCAGCAATACGCATCCGCTCCAGTGCACCCGCCAGACGTGTCTGCACCATCACGTCATCTGCTACCAATACGTTGCCGTTGGCATTGCCAAAAATGGCACGGGTTTTTTCATCTGCCAGCAAAGGTGCCTGTACAGCAGCAAGGTCAGACGCCAACAACCCGCCCACCGGCACACCACGAGAGGCCAGATTACGCGCAGGCAACAACAGATCAGCAAAATCCACACTGCCGTAACGCAACTGCATTAAATACAGGCCGCGCGCCAGCATGGGAGCAGAGGCGGGACGATCCGCCCCGGCGTCATTCAGCCCGGCTCTGGGCAGAAATACAAAGGCCTGCCCAGCGCTTTCACCCGGCTTCCATGCCAGACATGCACCACCACCACCCAAAGAGGCTCGGGAAGGCAGCGTAACAGAAAGGGCCAACCCAAGAGCAGCCGCAGCATCTGCTGCGTTGCCCCCTTTAGCCAGAACATCACGCCCAACCAGAACGGCCTGCGGTTCATCCGCCACAACCTCTCCCACAAATCCTGTTTCCACAGGTTGCGCAATATGACTGCCAGAACTACAGGCTGGCAGAACAGAGGTAAGAGCAAGAGCCAAAGCCCCCGCACGCTTGCGAGAACCAGAAAGCACGGTTTTAAACCGCGTAAAACGGGGGATAATAGAACGGGCGGCCACGCCTTGCTTTCTCCACTACTGGGCCCGTCCGGCGGGCAGTCGTCTGGATGGTATTCCTCTGGATTAACCTGCTTTACGGCGGGCAGCAACAGCCCAACCTTGCCGTAATGACCGCACGTGCCATACCATTCCAGTTTATGGACAAGGACACCATGCAGAATCTGAAATCTTTCTTCCGCCTTACAGTAAGCGCTGGCGCATTGGCCACCGCTCTGTTTTGTGCGGACTCCGCGCCTGTACGTGCAGCAGACAGCAGCTTTACACCAGCCCAGCGTGCCGAAATTGTAAACATCATGCGCAACGCCCTGAAAACCGACCCCACTATTCTGTCGGATGCGATTGCCTCCCTGCAAAACCAAGCCGCAGCGCAGAAAAATGCCTCTGCGCTAGACTTGGTACGCCATAACAAGCCGCTTTTTGGCGGAAGTTCTACTGATGTGGTGCTGGGGAACCCACAGGGCTCCCTGAATGTGGTGGAGTTTTACGATCCACGCTGCCCTTACTGCCGCAAGGTTCTGGATGATCTGGATGCGCTTGTTACCGCAGAACCAGACTTAAGGCTGGTGGAAAAGGTTATCCCTGTTCTGGGGGCTAATAGCACACTGGATGCGCAGGCCATTATGGCTGCTGGCCTACAGGGCAAGTACATTCCATTCCAAAAAATCCTGATGGCGGATTCTTCTGCCCCCGGCATGGATCGAATCCGGAATGCAGCACATCAGGCAGGACTGGATACAGACAAGCTGGTGAAGGATATGAAAAGCTCAGCCGTTACCACAGCGCTGGCAAAAAATGTTGCTCTGGCCCGCTCCATCAATCTGGAAGGAACGCCCACCTTCATTATTGGGGATCAGGCAATTATTCCCGGTGCAGTTTCTCTGTCTGAACTTAAAACTGCCGTGGATAAGCTGAAAAGCAGCCACTAAACCTATTATGGCGGGCGCGGGCTTCAACCTCACCCGCCATAATGGTTTTTCTTACGCGGCGGAACAGGCTGCCTGGCGTGCGGGCATAATGCCTTCTTCACGCAGGAGCACACTCAGCGCGTTAATCAGATCATCCATCATCTCATCCGTATGGAACGGCCCCGGGGTTAGGCGTAGGCGCTCCGTGCCCTGCGGCACAGTTGGATAATTGATGGGTGTTGCGTAATGCCCATATTCCGTCAGCAAGCGGCGGCAGATGCGTTTGCAACGCTCTGCATCCCCAATAGGAATGGGCACAATGTGGCTGGGTGTCATGGTGAACGGCACACCCGCAGCCCGCAGCCGATGGCGGAATGTGTTCACACGTTCAAAAATAGACTCGCGCCGCCAGTTTTCTGCGCGCACCTTGCGCACGCTGGCAAGCGCCCCCGCCACAACCGGTGGCGGCAAAGCTGTAGTGAAAATAAAGCCAGAAGCTGTAGAGCGCAGGAAATCTACAATTTCAGCAGAAGCCGTAATGTAACCGCCATGCACACCAAAGCCCTTGGCCAGTGTGCCTTCAATAATGTCAACCTGATCGGCCACACCATCGCGCTGGGAAACGCCGCCACCTTCCTGACCGTACAGGCCGACAGCATGCACTTCGTCCAGATAAGTCAGTGCATTATATTTACGGGCAAGCGCGCAGGTTCCGGCAATATCGGAAATATCACCGTCCATGGAATAAACGCTCTCAAACGCAATCAGCTTGGGGGCATCTTTTGGCGCAGCGGCCAGTTTTTCTTCCAGATCTTTCAGGTCATTATGTTCATAAATGACTGTCTGAGATCCGCGCGCACCTTTAATACCCGCAATCATGGACGCATGGTTCAGTCGGTCTGAAAAACAGATCCAACCTGGCATGGATGTCAGAATGGTTTGCAGGCTGGCCTGGTTGGAAACATAGCCAGAAATAAACAGCAGCCCAGCTTCTTTACCATGCAAGGAAGCAAGTTCTGCTTCTAGCTGTGTATGCAGCGGGCTTGTGCCGGCAATATTACGCGTACCACCTGCGCCAGCTCCATGCTCCCGAATAGCGGCGATAGCAGCGTCCTGCACCTCCGGCACAACGCCCATGCCCAGATAGTCATTAGTTGACCATACAATAACTTCACGCCCTTGCGGCAGATCGCGCACAGCCTCTTCATACAGAGGAAACCGCTCTGCCTGACGCGCTAATGGCGTAAAGGTTCTGTAACGCCCCTGATGTTTGATCTGATCAAGCGCCTCATGGCAGTGATCATAAAAAGGATGGCGGGCGTTTTTTATCGCTCCCACGCTAACTTTCTCCTCGCTTCTCGTCAGAAACGGTCGGGGCATGGCGCGTACCCATCGGCCGTCTGGCCTGTGTGTTCACACGTTTGTGTATATAGTGCTGCTTTACCGCACATACACCCGCACAACCGGTTTCGTCACGGAAGAATCGGGCATAGCGGACATTTCCACCTGCGCCTCTGATGCTCCAGCATTAATCATTTCCTGCAACACGGCACGGCCATCACCCTGCACCAAGTTCATCAAGGAAGATTGTTCCGCATCTGCATTGGCCTGTGGCGGCACAAGACATCTGACAACAAACAGAACATCAGGTTTGCGGCTAAGGGCAAGGCGCGTAATCTGATCAACCGGAGCTTCCCATTGCGATGCAGGGGTGCCGGCAGCCAGTTCAATCAATGGCGGCACAGGTGGCGGCCCCGGTGGCGGTGGCGGAATATATGGCTTGGGTGCCACGCCTGCGTTTGGGTTGAAGGTTTTTTGATCAACCAGCTTGCAGCCTGTCATGCCAACCAGCACGCACCCCGCAACAACGACACGGAGAAAAGACCCTTTTTCTGTAACTCGGGAAACGGGCAGCATAACAGGACAGTTCTCCACCAGAACGTATAATGGCAATTCAACATGGCTTTACGGGGCCATTTTTATTTCTTTCGCGCTGTCCTGCACCGGGTGCAAGCCCTTTGGGCCTTTTCATACCCTTTTCAGCAGCAAAAATTCGTTCCACACTCTCTTTCCAATGGCACAGGCCACACTCATAGAGCATCCATTTACTTCCCCTGTAGCAACCCTACCTGCGCAGGATACCGTTGTGCTGCGCCTATGTGCAGCAGCCCGTGTACTGCTTGGTAAAACCAGAAATTCTGCGCATCTGGCGTTGCTGCAAACACTTTGCCTGCCTGTTACGGCACTGTGGTGCCGCATGCTACGTTTTGATCCAACACACCCCGATTGGCCCGACCGAGACAGGTTTGTTGTGCCTTCCGCTACCTTGCATCCTTTATTGCAGGCCATGTTGCACCTTAGCGGCACTTATGCGTTTTCCGAGTCCCCTTTGGAATACGGCGTCCACCCGGGCGTAGAAACCGCCCCCGGCCCTGCTGGGCAAGGCATTGCAGCCGCAGCTGGTATGGCACTTGCAGAACACCTGCTGGCAAAGCGCTATGGACGCTCATTGGTAAACCACCGCACATGGGTGCTTGCGCGTGATGGAGATTTGGCAACAGGTGTTGCCATGGAAGCCGCGCAGCTTGCCGGACGTTTTGGGCTGACCCAACTTGCCGTTCTGGTTAGCCCCACACCGGGAGCAGATAGAACCGAGTTTTCAAACTCTTTGGCACGTTTCAGCGCATCTGGGTGGAGCATCCGCAAAGTGGACGCATCACAATTAAGCGCCATCAACGGTGCTTTAGCTGCCACCATGCGCGCTAAAAAACCAACGCTTATTGCTTGCATGCCGCCTGAAAGCCCACAAACCTTTCACCCCCAACCCAGCCTATCTCCAGAAGAAGAACTGACCGGCCCTTGGAGTCCAACTGCCAGACGCGGCGCCACAACATACCGTTCTTGGCTAAAACGGCTGGCCAGACACCGTCAACGCACCGCCTTTGAGCGTGAAACGACCAATACATTCCCCAGCCTGTTGATGGAGGACTGGAACCGGCTTTGCCGCCGTGCCATGCAACTCACACATCAGGCCTCCACCCAGCAGGCGGCCATTACCAGCCTGCATACGCTTTCCGCTCTTTTACCAGAACTGACAGTCTTAACAGCTACCTCTGCGTTGCCGCGCACATCTGCCGCAGCGCACATCCAACCAGACTGGCCATGTAATATTCAGGAACATGGCATGGCCGGAATGTTAAATGGCATGTCCTTGCATGGTGGTATTTTGCCCTGTGGCATTGCTAGCATGATTACGGTGGACCGTATGCGTGCGGCACTCCGCATGGCCGCACTGATGCGCCAGAAAATTATCTACCTTTTAACAGATGATGGGCTGGCTCTCAGCCATGATGGGGCAAGCTGGCAACCAGTAGAACAACTTGCCAGCCTACGCGCCATGCCTCATTTGGCCGTTTTTCGGCCAGCAAACGCACAGGAAGCATTTGCTTGCTGGAAGGCGGCCATCCGTTGGCAATCTGGCCCTGCTGTTATCATGCTCTGCCCTACCCCGCCCGAACATTCCTATGCAGTGCCCATGCAGGGGTCTGCTGCCCGTGGGGGATATATTTTGCATGGCAGTAGCTCGCGGCGCGTTACCCTTATAGCCTCCGGCCCAGAGGTAAGTATTGCACTGGAAACAGAACAGCTTTTGCGGCAACACGGCGTACAGGCTGCTGTGGTTTCCATTCCCTGTTGGGAAGTCTTTTCCAATCAACCCGAAGCTTACAAAACAACCATTCTGGGCACGGATGTGCTGCGTGTGGGGATTGAAGCTGCATCGGGGTTCGGATGGGAACGCTGGCTGGGTAGCCAAGGATTTTTCGTTGGTATGGATGATTTTGGCGTATCCGCACCTGCCAACGCGGTGTATGAACGTTTTGGCATTACTGCCGGAGCGATTTGTGCGCGGGTTTTAAAACACTTGCGCGCATCCGGCGCCATAGAAGAAAGGTTCCTTCAGGCGTCATCACCTACCTCCCGTCGGCAAGAGCGGGAGCCGTTGTAACAATAAGAAGATCGCACAAGATCACAGAACGACAGAACGGAGAAAGAAAACCATGGCAGTCAAAATCGCTATCAATGGCTTCGGACGCATCGGCCGCCTTGTGCTGCGCGGCATTATTGAGAGCGGACGCACCGATGTTGTGCCGGTAGCTATCAATGATCTGGGCAGCGTAGAAGCCAATGCCCATCTGCTAAGCTATGACAGCGTACATGGTCGCCTGCCTGCTGATATTCGGGTGGATGGCAACAAAATTATTGTCACCGCCAACGGCCGCACATGGGACCCCATTACCGTTTCTGCGGAACGTGATCCCTCCAAAGTGCCTTTCCAGGGCGTTGATGTGGCCATGGAATGCACAGGCCTGTTCACCTCCAAGGAAAAAGCCCAGCCTCTGCTTACGGCTGGCGCCCGCAAGGTCATTGTTTCCGCACCCGCAACAGATGTAGATGCCACCATTGTTTACGGCGTGAACCAGGATGTTCTGACACCGGACATGACCGTGATCTCCAACGCATCCTGCACCACCAACTGTCTGGCCCCAGTGGCCAAGGTGCTGGAAGATGCCTTTGGGATTGAACGTGGCTATATGGTCACCATCCATTCCTATACAGGTGACCAGCGCACAGTGGATACCCTGCACAAGGATCTGCGCCGCGCCCGCGCTGCTGGCCTGAATATGATCCCGACTTCCACTGGTGCAGCCCGCGCTGTTGGGTTGGTTCTGCCGCAGCTTAAAGGCAAGCTGGATGGCACCGCCATTCGTGTTCCCACCGCCAATGTTTCCATCGTTTCTCTGGACTTTGTGCCCAAAAACGCGCCAACTTCGGTTGAAGATGTCAACAATGCCATCAAGGCCGTTGTAGACTCCGGCAAGATGAAAAACGCTCTGGCTTATTCTGATGCACCGCTTGTCAGCTCTGATTTCAACCATGCGCTGGCATCTTCAACATTCGATGCAACTCAGACAGCGTTGGTAGATGGCGGCAAGCTTGTTCGTGTCTGCGCTTGGTACGATAACGAATGGGGCTTCTCCAACCGCATGTCTGATACAGCCGCCCTGTTCGGGAGCCTGTAATGGCGGAACTCCCCTTCAGCACGCTGGATACGCTTGACCCCAAGGGCAAACGTATTCTGCTGCGTGTAGACCTGAACGTCCCCATGAAAGACGGAAAGGTAACGGACGAAACACGTATTGAACGTGTTGTGCCCACCATTCGTGAACTGGCTGAAAAAGGCGGGCGAGTTATCCTGCTCAGCCATTTTGACCGGCCAAAAGGCAAGGTGGTGCCGGATATGTCGCTCCAGCCCATAGCTACGGCTCTGGCTACAGCTTTGGGGCGGCCCGTCAGCTTTGCGCATGATTGCATCGGCCCGGATGCAGAGGCTGCTGCGCGCTCCATGCAGGATGGAGACATCCTGCTGCTGGAAAACACGCGCTTCCAGCCCGGTGAAGAAAAGAACGATGCAGGCTTGTCCGCTGCCCTCGCCAGTCTGGGCGATGTGTATGTGAATGATGCCTTTTCCGCCGCCCATCGGGCACACGCTTCTACTGCTGGTGTTGCAGCCCATCTGCCATCTTATGGTGGCCGGTTGATGCAGGCGGAACTGGAAGCCCTGTATGCTGCGCTGGAAAATCCGGAGCGGCCCGTAGGGGCTATTGTGGGCGGCGCAAAAATTTCCACCAAACTTCAGCTACTTGAAAACATGCTGGCTAAGGTGGACATGCTGGCTATTGGCGGCGCTATGGCCAACACGTTTCTGGCCGCCAAGGGCCTACAGGTTGGTAAATCCCTGATCGAGAAAGACATGCTGGATACAGCACGTACGATTATGGAACAGGCCCAAGCCAAAAAATGCGATCTCATTCTTCCCGTAGATGTCGTGATTTCGGAAGATTTTATCGCAGGGGCCCCCACACAGGTTGTGCCCGCAACGGCTATTCCTGATGGCTGGATGGCGCTGGACGTTGGCCCAGAAACAGTAAAGCTGCTGCAAAGCAAGCTTGCAGGCCTAAAAACGCTGGTCTGGAATGGGCCTTTGGGCGTGTTTGAGCTGCCACCGTTTGATGAAGGCACCAATGCTGTAGCTCAGGCTGCTGCTCAGCTCACGCAGGAAGGCAAACTGAAAACCGTAGCCGGTGGTGGGGATACTGTTTCCGCCCTCCGCCATGCGGGTGTGCTGCATAAGATGTCTTATGTTTCCACCGCAGGTGGGGCTTTTCTGGAATGGCTGGAAGGCAAGATCCTACCCGGCCTAACGGCTATCAGCACCACACTGGAAAAAACCCTGCCAATCTAAGGCAAAGTTTTAAAACATAACTTTGTTTTAAAACTTATTCTTGCAAAACCACTTCAGATTTTAATGTCTGAAGTGGTTTTTTTATGCCTTCACTTGTGGGCGCGGGTGGCCATACATCTGCATTAGCCCAACGCCTGCCATCACAATGCACCCACCAATAAGAGTGCGCACATTTGGCACTTCTCTCACCAATACAAATGCCAGCAGAAGCGTTGTGGGAGAGAGTAAATACAACAGCCCAGAAGAACGGGTGACCCCCACCTGCCCCACCACATGCGCCCAAGCGCCATACCCCAAAATAGATGGAAATATGCCCAGCACACCAACCAATGCCCAAGCCTGCCAACCATTATGCGTGCTTATGGCGCTAGGGAGCCACGGCAAAAGCAGGCCAGCACCAATCAGCAAAATATAGGCTGTGGTCACTAACGCTCCATAGCGCGTTACTAAAGGCCGTTGGAGCAGATAGTAGGTTGCAGAGCATAAAGCTGCTGCCAGCATAACCGTAGTGCCAGAACCAAAACCAAGGCCACCGGGCTGCCCACTGCCAATAATCACCACACCAGTAAAACTGGTAAGAGAACCTAACCAGCCCCATAGTGTCAGACGTTCATTTAAAAACAGAACGGCGGCAATAGCGGCTAAAAAAGGAGCTGTATTCAATAATAGACTGGCCGCACCGGCAGAAACTGTCTGCTCCCCTGTATTAAAAAGGATATTGTAAAGCGCAATGCCAATGCCGCCACATGCCAAAAAGCGTGGAAGATCCTTTAGCCGTGGCAACTGTGGGCGCTTTACACACAACCAGCATACAACAAGGCACGCAGCCACCATATAACGTGCGGCAGCTAACGAAACAGGTGCAAAAAAAGGCAGTGCTAGCCGCACAACAGGATACGCACAGGCCCATGAAAGCAGTGCAGCAACAACGGCCAGAACAGGCACAGGTTTATGAGGAACCATGTGATATCATGGCCTTATCATCAAAAAGGATTGTGGAAGCCGTAATTTTTTTGCAGCGCTTATTCGCGCCGCAAAACCTGATCTGTCAGAAAAGAAGATAGCTTATTTGCTACAAACTCTTCTTTTAAAGCGTGCTCATCATATTCATTCCGCACCCACTCAAGAAAAGGCATGCGGCCTTCTCCTTCTGCCTGATAGTGCAGAAAAAAAGCATCCAAAATACCTGTACGAGAGCTACGGAAGTGTCCGTATTTCCAAGAAAGTTCCTTAAGCGCCTGCTGGGCAGATCCGCCCTCAAACAACACAACCAAGCCAGATGCCAAGCCGGCGCGGTCTGCGCCCGATTTACAATGCATCAGTACTGGAAAATCTAGCTTTTGGTACATATCTGCAAACCGCAGAATTCTGTCCTTATGGGGGGCGCCACGGCTTTCAAACGCCATATCTACATGGTGCAAACCAAGGCCGCGTGCAGCATTGCGGGAAAGAGCATCAGACCCGCATTTTCTATGCCCACGTAAATTCACCAGCGTACGCAAGCCCAACCGCCCCATGGCCCTTTTCAAACGCGCAGGAGTGGGGTGGTTACACCGATATACTTTGCCAGGAATAACTGCGTGGAAGTTGGTCCACATCAAGCGGAAAATAGCGTGATCTACAAACAGGCTGTCAGTCCAGGCCCGCGCGCGGCCAGATGATGAAGAAAGATGGCCGTCAAACACAAAAAACCTCACTACCAAACAGATCGTCTTCTAGCAGGTTTCATGTTCCACCTTCCTTTGCTGCCGTCAATGCAGAAGGCGCGGAAGAAGGTATATCGCTGCTTACGTTACAAAAAACCCGGCAAGGCAAAGCCATACCGGGTTTTTTACGTCTATGTTTCTGGAAAAACGAAAAATCAGACTTTCCGTTCCAGTTGCAGTTCCTTAATGCGCCCAATGGCCTTGGCTGGGTTCAGACCCTTCGGGCATGTCTGGGTGCAGTTCATGATGGTGCGGCACGCATACAGTTTGAAGGTATCTTCCAACCCGTCCAAACGGTCGCCCGTATGTTCATCGCGGCTATCGGCAATCCAGCGATAAGCAGCCAGAAGAACGGCTGGGCCTAAATACTTGTCACCATTCCACCAATAGGATGGGCAAGAGGTTGTGCAGCAGAAGCACAGAATGCATTCCCACATCCCATCCAGCTTGGCGCGTTCCTCAATGCTCTGCTTCCGTTCGGAATCCGGCGGAGGGGCGCTGTCTGCCTGCATCCAAGGCTGGATGGAACGCAACTGCGCATAAGCACCATCCAGATTGGAAACCAGATCTTTTACAATTGGCATATGCGGCAGCGGATAGATGCGCACATCGCCCTTGATATCCTTGATGGGCTTAAGGCACGCAAGCGTGTTTTCCCCATCAATATTCATGGCGCAGGATCCACAAATCCCTTCACGGCAGGAACGCCGGAATGTCAGCGTAGGATCTACTTCGTTCTTGATATGGATGATGGCATCCAGCACCATTGGCCCGATGGTATCCAGATCAAGTTCGTAGCTATCAATAACCGGGTTTTTATCATCATCCGGCGTCCAACGGTAAATCCGGAATGTTCTAACGTTTTTTGCACCGGCTGGTGCGGGAAAGGTTTTACCTTTCCCGATCGTGCTGTTGCGCGGCAGTCTGAGTTCAACCATGTTCGCCTCCCTTTATCGCCCGTTCGTTCCGATAACTCAGTAAACGCGCTTTTTGGGTGGGAAGACCTGCACATCATCGGTCAGGGTCTTCATATGCACCGGACGGTAGGTTAGCTTCACGCCACCTTTATCATCCAGCCACGATACGGAATGCTTGAGCCATTCCTTGTCATCACGGTTAGGATAATCATCCCGCGCGTGCGCCCCACGGCTTTCATGCCGCGCAAGGCCACTTTCCAGCGTGACAGTAGCGTTCGCCAGCAGGTTTTCAAACTCCAGCGCTTCCATCAGATCGCTGTTCCAGATCAGAGAGGAATCTGCCACAGAGATATCGCTCACGCCGTTCCAGATATCGCGAATCTTGTCCACGCCTTCCTGTAGGCTTTCTTGCGTACGGAACACAGCAGCATGTGTTTGCATATCACGCTGTAAACGCTCACGCAGGGCAGAAACCTTGGTGCCACCCTTGGCATAACGCAGACGATCCAGCCGATCCAGCGCAGCTTCACCCGCACCGGCAGGCAGCGGACGGGTAAAGTCTGTTGGTTTTACCACTTCCGCAGCGCGACGAGAGGCAGCACGGCCAAATACGATAAGATCCAGCAGAGAGTTTGTGCCCAGACGGTTTGCACCATGCACGGAAACACAGGCTGCTTCACCCACGGCCATCAGCCCCGGCACAACGGCATCCGGGTTATCTGGGGTCGGGCGCACCACTTCACCATGAATATTGGTGGGGATACCACCCATATTATAATGCACGGTTGGCAGAACCGGCACAGGTTCCTTGGTAACATCCACACCCGCAAAAATACGTGCCGTTTCAATAATACCCGGCAGACGCTGGTGCAGAAGATCAGAGCCAAGATGCTCAAGGTGCATCATGATGTGATCTTTTTTCGGGCCACAGCCACGGCCTTCCTTGATCTCAATCGTCATGGCGCGGGAAACCACATCACGCGATGCCAGATCTTTGGCCGTTGGCGCATAACGCTCCATAAAGCGTTCGCCTTCGGAATTGGTCAGATAACCACCTTCACCACGGCAGCCTTCCGTCAGCAGGCAGCCTGCCGGGTAGATACCAGTGGGGTGGAACTGCACAAATTCCATATCCTGCGTTGGAATGCCCGCACGCATGGCCATACCGTTACCATCACCCGTACAGGTATGGGCAGAGGTGCAGGACTGGTACGCACGACCATAGCCGCCAGTGGCCAGCACAACCATCTTGGCGTTAAAGCGATGGATTGTGCCATCATCCTGGCACCAAGCCATTACGCCACGGCATTCACCTTCCTCATCCATGATAAGGTCGATGGCAAAATATTCGACAAAAAATTCAACATTGTGCTTCAGACACTGCTGATACAGCGTATGCAAAATAGCGTGGCCGGTACGGTCGGCCGCAGCGCAAGCACGTGGCACAGGGGCCTTGCCGTAATCGCTCATATGCCCGCCGAAGGGGCGCTGATAAATCTTGCCATCTTCCGTGCGGGAGAACGGCACACCAAAGTGCTCCAGCTCGCGCACAGCAGGCACGGCCTCACGGCACATAAACTCAATTGCGTCCTGATCGCCCAGCCAGTCAGACCCCTTTACGGTGTCATACATATGCCAGCGCCAGTTATCTTCGGCCATATTCCCCAGAGAAGCCCCGATGCCCCCCTGAGCAGCCACAGTATGGCTACGTGTTGGAAAAACCTTGGTAACACATGCAGTGCTTAGCCCTGCTGCGCCCATTCCCAACGTTGCACGCAGGCCCGAACCACCTGCTCCCACAACCACAACATCATAAGCGTGATCAACAATTCGGTAAGCTCCCCGTGACGGAGAGGTATTGGCGTTCATCGTGACGGCGCTCCCATTGCGTTCGGCCTGTCAGTCTTTTCAGGTTCGTGCCACAGCGCTTCAGGCTTTGGGGCGCTGGCGGCACAGGCTCTTGATTCTATAAGGCGGCGGCCCAGCTTATTTGGCGTTACTGCCGCGCACAAACAGCTTGATAACGGCAATTACGCCCAGCAACCCCAACAGGGAGGTGCCAATTTTAACAAGCAGGCGGGCTGGCAAATGTGCCTTGCCATGCACGTAATCATCCACAATCACCTGAAGCCCAAGCTGGGCATGGTAAAAGGTGGTGATGATCAGGGCGATCAGCATGGTGGCATTTACGGGCTTACCGCCCCATTTCACCACTTCTGCATGATCTGCGCCGCCCAGGCGGAACATTTGCACCACAAACCACGTTGAAAGCGGAAGCAGGGAAGCCGCCGTTACACGCTCGGCCCACCAGTGGCCCACACCGGAATGCCCGGCCCCAAGCCCGCGTGCCCGCCCAAGCTGGGAGCGCATGACTTCAATATGAGGAGCAGAAGCATTCATGTCAGGATACCTTTCCTGCTTTGGCGCGGCTGCGTTTGCGACAAATGGAAACAGCCAAAAGGCCAGCCGCCAAAACAGTGCTGACACCAGCGGTAACACCCACGGCTACCGGGCCATCCTTGTTAACTTCCTTTTTGTCATACCGGTAACCGCTATCCCAGATCAGATGGCGGATACCGCCAACAGTGTGATAAATAACAGATGCCAGCCAGCCAACTAGCACAAGCTGCCCAAGCGGGTTGCCCGTAACCTTACGCGCTGTGGCAAAGGCTTTTGGCCCTTTGGCCGCAGCCCCAAGCCAGAACACACCCAGTGTTGCACCTGCTGTTGCGATAACGCCCGTAATACGGTTCATAATGGAAAGAACCATGGAAAGGCGATAACGGTAGACCTGTAAATGCGGCGACATGGGCCGCTGAATAAGTCTGCCGTCACTTCGGCTCCCTACATAGAGGGCCTTACGGATATCCTGCATTGTCTGCCTCGTACCCCGTCTCTATCCCGTAGCGCCGGCTGGATCCGGCGTTTGCATCGTTTTTGTCCTACGCCCCACCCCTCTGGCCGGTCAATTGAACAGACCAACACGAGGCCGAGAGGGGCGGGATTCTCACTCAACCGTGTCTGGGCAGGAGATCGAGAGCAATCATGGTTTCGGCAATCTGCACCGCGTTCAAAGCCGCACCTTTCCGCAGATTATCGGACACGCACCAGAACGCGAGGCCATTGGGGATCGTCGGATCGACACGAAGGCGTGAAACGTAGGTTGCGTCTTCCCCCACCGAGTCAATCGGAGTCACGTAGCCACCATCTTCGCGCTTATCCAGCACCACAACACCTTCTGCTTCACGCAGGGCTTCATAGGCGCGCTTGATATCAACGGGCTCTTCAAACTCAGCCACAACAGCTTCAGAATGGCCAATAAACACAGGCACACGCACGCAGGTGGCAATAACTTCTACATCCGGGTCGAGAATTTTCTTGGTCTCGACTCGCATCTTCCATTCTTCCTTGGTCGCACCATCATCCATGAAACGGTCGATCTGCGGAATGCAGTTGAAGGCGATCTGCTTCTGAAACTGTTCAATCTTGGGCGGATCATTCACAAAGGTGCCGCGCGTCTGGGCGAACAGCTCATCCATGCCATCCTTACCTGCGCCAGAAACCGCCTGATAGGTGGACACCACAACCCGCTTGAGAGTGAACAGATCATGCAGGGGCTTCAGTGCCACCACCATCTGAATGGTAGAGCAGTTGGGGTTGGCAATAATGTTGCGCTTGATCTGCTTAAGGGCGTTGGGGTTTACTTCTGGCACCACCAACGGCACATCCGGATCCATACGGAAATGAGAGGTGTTGTCGATCACCACACATCCGGCTTTGGCGGCAATGGGTGCATATTTTGCAGACACAGACCCACCGGGAGAAAACAGGCCAACATCCCAACCGGTAAAATCAAATGTTTCAAGGTTCTGCACTTTCAGAACCCGATCTCCAAACGAAACTTCCCGCCCGGTAGAGCGGGGTGAGGCCAGCGCTACAATTTCATCTACCGGAAATTCCCGCTCAGCCAGTGTTTTGAGGATTTCACGCCCCACGGCTCCAGTCGCGCCTACAACAGCAACCCGATATCCCATAATCCACCTGCTTTTGATCTTGTATATATGTCGGCCATATATATGGCCTGATGGCGGCAGACCCTAGACCATTACGCAACCAAATGGAATTGCCCGCCATGGGCATCTGCCCCAGTGATTATACGCCCCGCAGCTTTTTTCTGCCCCAAAAACCTTGATACCCGCCCGACACAGAAACCCGATGCCGTGGTTAACCGTTTAAGCGCACGACATACGGAACACGGGATGTGCCAGCATTAAACAAAAATACAACAAATTATTTGAACACTATGACCACGTTTTTGATACACATCATTGCAGCACCCCTACGCGCCGTAGTGTCATAATTTTCGTGCCTCAGGCAGGATGCAAAACCTGTTCTGACCTTTGCCCAACTTTTACAACAGAGTTTGGAACAGACCGTGACACTTAAAATTGCAATTCTGAAGGAAACGGCAACCGATGAAAGACGGGTTGCCATGATTCCCTCAGTCGCCCAGCGCATTGCCAAACTTGGAGCCTCACTGGTTCTGGAGCAAGGTGGAGGAGCCGCAGCAACCTATACGGATGCAGCATACTCACAGGCTGGCATTGCCACAGAAGCAGATCCGCAAAAACTTCTAGAAGACGCAGATATTGTGCTGGCTGTGCAGCCGCCCTGCGTGGAGACGATAAAAAAAATGAAAGCCGGCAGTTTGCTGGTGTCTTTCATTTACGCCAAAACCCAGCCTGATCTGGTAAAGGCTTTGCGCGATAGCAAGATCACCACATTTGCCATGGAGCTTATTCCACGCATCAGCCGGGCACAGGCTATGGATGCTCTTTCCAGCCAAGCCGCGTTAGCCGGATATTACGCTCCGTTACTGGGCTGTGTGCATATGCAAAAAATCCTACCCATGATGACAACAGCCGTTGGCTCGCTCCGGGCGGCACGCGTGTTGGTTATGGGGTTGGGTGTGGCCGGGTTACAGGCATTGGCAACAGCACATCGACTTGGCGCAGTTTGCGAAGGCTACGACGTGCGCCCCGAAACAAAAGAAGAAGCAGAATCTGTTGGTGCGCGCTTTGTCGATACCGGCGTGGATGCCCGCGGAGCTGGTGGGTATGCACGTGAACTGACACCCGAAGAAAAAACAAAAGTGCGTGCCGCACTCAGCCAACACATCGCACAGGCAGATTTAATTATCACCACAGCGGCTGTTCCCGGAAAACACGCCCCACGCCTGATTGACGCAGACCAGTTGGCCGCCATGAAGGAAGGATCTGTTGTAGTGGATATGGGCGCCCCTAATGGCGGCAATTGTGAAGGCACAAAAGCAGGAGAAATTATAAAAATTGGGCCCGTTACATTGGTTGGGCCAACAAACCTGCCATCCTGCCTGGCAGCACAGGCGAGTGAGCTTTATGCCAAGAATATCTACAACCTTTTAGAACAGGTTGTGCATGATGGTGTGCTGAAGCCTGATTTTACGGATGATGTCATTAAAGGCACTACTCTTACGCATAATGGTGCAATAACTAATGATGCCATCAAACAGTTTATCGAAAGCTCGCCAGTGGAGAAAGCATCATGATTACCGCAACATCCATGACCTTTATTATCGCTTTATACATTTTCATGCTGGCCGCCTTTACCGGTTATGTGGTGATCAGCCGTGTGCCATCCATCCTGCATACGCCCCTAATGTCCGGCTCCAACTTCATCCACGGCATTGTGGTTGTGGGTGCGTTGGATGCACTGTTTAACGCCACCAGCATTCCCGGACAGATTATTGGTTTTATTGGGGTTTTTCTAGGCGCAGGCAACGTGATGGGCGGCTATGTGGTAACAGACCGTATGCTTGCCATGTTCCGGCCCAGCCAAAAAACAGCTGCACCCAAAAAGGAACAGCAATAAATGTTTATTGAATACATTGTGGGCCTAAGTGGCCTTATTGCTGCCGGCCTGTTTATTTACGGGCTGAAAGCCATGTCATCCCCCGTTACGGCTGTATCTGGTATTGTTACAGCCGGTTACGGTATGATCTTTGTTATTGCAGCAACTTTTCTAAATTTATTTAACGTAACAGAAGCCGCAAAACCGCATCTTCTGGTAAATGTGGTATTGGCTGTTCTGGCTCTGGTTTTGGGTTGCGCATGGGCTGGCTGGCGTGGCCGTACCGTGCAAATGACAGCTATGCCGCAGATGGTTGCCATTTTTAATGGTATGGGCGGTGGTTCTGCTGCCTGTTTGGCAGGCGTAGAACTTTTAAGCGATGACCCAACATCTCCCTTGCACCTCAGCATTACCGTTTTGGGCGCGCTTATCGGGTGCATTTCGCTTACCGGTTCCATTATAGCATGGGCCAAGTTGGACGGGCGGATGAAAAAGCCTGTGCGCTTTACTGGACAGCGTGTTTTCAATGCTGGGGTGTTTCTTATTGCTTTGGTATTAGGTGCGCTCACAGTCATGCAGTATAGCACCCCAATGGGGGAGCTGCCGCGGGATCTATTCTTCCTGATGGCTCTGCTGTTTGGCGTGTGCATGACACTGCCTATTGGTGGTGCCGATATGCCGGTTGTGATTTCGCTCTACAACGCCTTCACAGGGCTGGCCGTTGGGCTTGAAGGGTATGTGATGAACAACCCGGCCCTCATGATTGCTGGCATGGTTGTAGGGTCTGCTGGCACGCTGCTTACCGTGTTGATGGCAAAAGCCATGAACCGTTCACTCACCAACGTATTGTTCAGCAACTTTGGTGATAGCTCAAGCAGCGCCAAAGGGCCGCAGGGTGAAATGCAATCTGTTGATCCTGCAGATGCCGCCACCACCATGCGTTATGCCTCCAGCGTCATCATTATTCCCGGTTACGGACTGGCTGTTGCACAGGCACAACAGAAACTTTACGAATTTGTCAAAATTCTTGTTGCCGATGGTGTGGATGTTAAGTTTGCCATCCACCCTGTAGCAGGCCGTATGCCAGGGCATATGAACGTTCTTTTGGCTGAAGCCGGCGTGCCATATGACATGATTTATGACATGGATGACATAAATGATAGTTTTGCCACAACGGATGTTGCGCTGGTTATTGGTGCCAACGATGTGGTGAACCCGGAAGCCCTAACAGATAAATCCTCCCCCATTTATGGCATGCCTATTTTGAACGCTTACAAAGCACATCAGGTATTTGTCATTAAACGTGGCACGGGCGTTGGATATTCCGGCGTACAGAACCCGCTTTTCTTCCAGAAGAACTGCACAATGGTATTTGGAGATGCACAGGCTGTGCTTTCCAAAATGGTTGAAGCTGTCAAAAGTCTTGGCGGCTCCTAAACATGACACGGGCGAGGCTTCCCCCTCGCCCTTTTTTATTTCTCATGTCTGTTTGTAAAATATAAGGAAGCATATCATGTCCGGAAAAATGAAAGCCGCTGTGGTTCATGAATTTGGCAAACCACTAACCATTGAAGAGCTGGACATCCCGACCATTAAACCCACACAGATTTTGGTTAAGATGATAGCCTGCGGCGTGTGCCATACAGATTTGCATGCTGCCAGCGGAGACTGGCCAAAAAAACCACATCTGCCGTTTATTCCCGGTCATGAAGGCGTGGGAACTGTGGTGCAAGTTGGCAGCGAAGTAGACTGGGTGAAGGAAGGCGATGTTGTAGGCGTGCCTTGGCTCTATTCTGCCTGCGGCCATTGCGAGCACTGTTTGGCAGGGTGGGAAACCCTTTGCCCGAAGCAGGAAGAAACGGGCTATTCCGTAAACGGTTGCTTTGCCGAATACGTGGTGGCTGATCCGAATTATATTGCCCATCTGCCCAAAGGCGTGGACCCCGTAAAAGTTGCCCCCGTACTGTGCGCTGGCCTGACCGTTTATAAAGGCCTGAAGATGACAGATACGCGAGCAGGGAACTGGGTAGCCATTTCTGGCGTTGGGGGATTAGGCCAAATGGCCGTGCAGTACGCCGTAGCAATGGGGCTAAATGTTGTGGCGGTAGACATTGATGATGAAAAACTGGCAACCGCCAAAAAGCTTGGCGCCATGTACACTGTTAACGCCAGAAACACAGACCCAGCAACATTTATGCAGGAAAAGGTTGGTGGCGTGCACGGGGGATTGATTACCGCTGTTTCCACCAAAGCGTTTTCTCAGGCTATGGGATATGTGCGGGCAGGGGGCACATTGGTGCTAAATGGCCTGCCACCGGGTGATTTCCCAATTTCTATCTTTGACATGGTCATGAATGCCATTACCATTCGCGGTTCCATAGTAGGCACACGGCTGGACATGATTGAAGCTCTTTCCTTCTTTGCAGAAGGGAAGGTAACATCTGTCACCACAACAGATCGGATTGACAACATCAACGCAATTTTTGATGCGCTCAAGAACGGTCGGGTGGAAGGCCGCGTGGTTCTGGACTTCCGCAACTGAGCAACTCCTAACCTCAGAAACAAAAGAAGGGTTATTCTGATGGCTTATGCAACAATCAATCCCTTCACCGAAGAGCAGGTGAAGACGTTCCCCACCACCACGGATGCGGAAATTGAAACAGCAATTGCCAAGGGTGATGCAGCTTTCCAGAAATGGAAAAACTTCTCCCATGCTGATCGTGCACGCATCCTGCAAAAAGCAGCCGATCTGCTGCGCGAAAATCTGGATGAGTATTCCAAGCTGCTGACCCTTGAAATGGGCAAGCGCTTTGCCGAAGCTCAGGCAGAAACGGAATTGTCCGCCGCTATTTTCGAATACTATGCCAAGAATGCTGAAAAGCTGCTGGAGCCACAGGATCTGCCCGTAGCAGACCCGCAGGAAGGCCGTGCCAAACTTGTGTACGAACCGCAGGGGATTATCGTTGCGATTGAACCGTGGAACTTCCCGTTCTATCAGGTTGCCCGCATTATTTCCCCTCAGCTTTCTGCTGGTAACACGGTTATCCTAAAGCACGCTTCCAATGTGCCGCAGTGTGCTGCCGCCATGGAAAAACTGATGCTGGATGCCGGGTTGCCAGAAGGTGGCTTTATCAACCTGTATCCATCCCATTCCCAGCTTGCCACGGTTATTCAGGACCCGCGCGTGCGTGGTGTTGCCCTTACGGGTTCTGAAGGCGCGGGCGCCAAAATTGCTGCTACAGCCGGTGGCGCACTTAAAAAGTGTATCATGGAACTTGGTGGCTCCGATGCGCTGATCGTGCTGAACGATGCAGACATTGAAAAAGCTGCCAAATGGGCTGTTTTTGGCCGCCACTGGAATGGCGGGCAGGTGTGCGTTAACGCCAAGCGCATGATTGTGGAAGACGGCGTTTACGACAAGTTTGTAGAACTGTACCGCAAAGGTGTAAGCGCCCTGCGTATGGGGGATCCGATGGACCCCAACACCACCATGCCGCCGCTTTCTTCCCGCGGTGCTGTAGAAGATCTGAAAAAGCAGGTTTCTGAAGCCGTAGCACACGGTGCAAAGGCAGAAGAAGTTCCGCTGGAAATGCCCAACAAAGGCTGCTTCTTCCGCCCTGTTATTCTAACAGATCTGGATGAAAGCAACCCGGCGCGCCGTTGGGAATTCTTTGGCCCAGTTACCATGCTGTTCCGCGCGAAAGACGCAGATCATGCTGTAGAAATCGCCAACGATTCTCCATACGGTCTGGGTGGTTCCATCTTCTCTCAGAACGAAGAAAAAGCTGCTGAACTCGCACGCAAAATGGACACCGGTATGGTGTACATCAATCACCCAACCATGGTGAAAGCTGATCTGCCGTTTGGTGGCGTGAAACGTTCTGGCTTTGGTCGTGAACTGATTGACCTTGGCCTGAAAGAATTCGTCAATACCAAGCTGATCGACATCGTGGACATCGACGCACCTTTCTAATAGGTGCGGCTTCATCCAACAAAAAAGGCGGAGGGAAAATTCCCTCCGCCTTTTTTAATGCTGTGTAACGCTAAAAAATTTAATTACTGCGGCGCAACCTGAGCAAAAGCCCAATCCAACCAAGGCAATAATGCACGCACATCTGCCGCTTCTACCGTAGCACCACCCCAGATACGCAGGCCCACAGGGGCATCACGGTAACTGGCCAGATCAAACCCAATGCCTTCTTCTGCCAGAACGGCCAGCATTTTCTTGACTGTTTTAGTCTGTTCATCGCGCTCAAGGGCCAAGAACCACGGGGCCACAATACGCAAGCAGATTGCTGTGGAAGAACGTTCCTCAGGCTTCTGGGCCAGAAACTCTACCCAATCCGTTTTTTCCACCCACATGGTCACTTCAGCCAGATTGGCTTGGCTGCGTGCTTTCAGCCCTTCCAGGCCACCAGCACCTTCTGCCCATTTCAGGCTATCCAACGCATCTTCCACACACAGCATGGAAGGCGTGTTGATGGTATCCCCCCGAAAGATGCCTTCAATCAGACCATTCTTATTGGTCATACGGAAAACTTTTGGCAGTGGGCGCGGAGCCTGAAAACTTTCCAACCGCTGCACAGCTTTGGGGGAAAGGGCAATCATGCCATGTGCGGCTTCACCCCCCAAAGCTTTCTGCCAAGACCATGTAACCACATCCAGCCGGTCCCACGGCAGATCCATTGCAAACGCAGCAGATGTAGCATCACAGATCACCAGCCCACCATGTTGCGCCGGAATGGCATCTGCTGAAGGAATGCGCACACCAGATGTGGTGCCATTCCATGCCAGCACCACATCGTGGTTCCAATCAACCTGCGCCATATCTGGCAGGCTGCCGTATTCGGCTTTCAAAACTCGTGTATTTTCGAGCTTAAGCTGGGTGACAATATCCTGCGCCCATAGTGCAGAAAAACTTTCAAACGCCAACACATCTACTGGGCGTTCCCCCAACATGGACCACAAGGCCATTTCCACAGCGCCAGTATCAGAAGCAGGCACGATTCCTACGCGCCACCCTTCAGGCACTCCCAAAATGGCGCTGGAGCGATCAATAACTTCTTTCAGCCGTGCACGCCCTTCCGCAGAGCGATGCGAACGCCCAACCAACGCATTTGCCAGCGCCGATACATTCCAACCCGGCCGCTTTGCGCAAGGGCCAGAAGAAAAGCATGGATTAAGGGGACGGCTGGCCGGACGAGGAAGAACGGATAAGGAAGCGGCTGTCATAACCTTGGCCAGAATAGGGGGAGAAGAAATCTGGTGCGAGAGAGGGGACTCGAACCCCTAAGCCCTTTCGGGCGGTCGATTTTGAGTCGACTACGTCTACCAATTCCGTCACTCTCGCAGCGTGGCCCTTTTCCTACCAGCAAATTGCCGCTGGGAAAAGAGCATGCATGCATTATCGGCACACTCTTTTTGTACCATCAGAGGCAATATAGGTGCCTGTCTGGGTATCAAAGCATGCATTTTGCACGCAAGAATTGCCAGAAGAAAGGGGCTGCGGATAATTTTGCACACCCATCGCCATATTTTCACGCGCAGCTGTTCCACACAATGGTGTGTTCAGCGGTGCGGAGGGATCATTCGTCAAATGGCTATCATTGGTAGCTGATGGCTCGGTTGTCAGACCCGGAGCGAAGCTTTGTGGTGGAATACGATGCCCCTGCTGAGGCGCACACCCTGCCAGCAGCCCTCCTGCCAGACACAGGCTGACAACACCAACAGAAAAACGGATGGACATGCGCTTTATTCTTTCCTGACGGCGCGGGCCCCTCCGCCCGCGTGGTTTATATTTGGCAGATCATAAACCCGATTGGCAGTACATCTCAACTCGGTGTGTTACAGCTCCAGTACACCTTGCTTGGGGCGGTGTGTGCCATCACCAATAACAGCCGGACGCGCGCCATCACCAAATGTTAGTTCTACACGCTCACCATCACTGAGTTGTTCAGCACTGGTCACTGGCCGCCCCTCTGCGGTAACAAGCGCGTACCCACGGGCCAATACCGCACGGGGGGAAATAGCTTCTAACTGCCCGGCAATACCAACAAGAGCTGTGCGTCTTTCCCGCACCAATGCTTGCAATGGGGCAGGGGATATCCGTGAGCAACCCAACCGGGCATCCTGCCTTTGGAATGTATGCGCCATGCTGGCCTGCAACATGTTTGCCAGTACGGCCAAGCGTGTGCGCCGCCCTGCCAATAAGGTTTCAACCGCAGGCATATGACGTTCAACCGCAACCAGATCCGCCTTACGCCGCTGCACCAAAGCGGGCAAGGCAACATCCAGCCGCCGCCCTCTGTCATCCAACTGCATACGCGCTGTCTGCAACAGGCTTGGCAGATCCGGCATGGCGGAAGATGCACGATCCAGCCTTAAGCGGGCCGTTTGCAGCAAACGGGAAAGCGCGCCCACTGCCCTTGCATTTCGGTGCTCAATATCCGCCAAAAGTTCCGTGCGCACTGGCACAGCCATTTCTGCGGCAGCTGTGGGTGTTGGCGCACGCCTGTCTGATGCAAAATCAATCAGGGTAGTATCTGTTTCATGTCCTACAGCAGAAATCAGCGGAATTGAGCATGCAGCCGTCGCACGCACCACAGCTTCATCATTAAAAGCCATCAGATCTTCTAATGATCCGCCACCGCGTGCCACAATCAACACATCTGGCCGTGGCACGGCGCCCAGCCCGTCAAGCTGCGAAAATCCATCAATAGCCGCAGCAATGCGGGCTGCTGCCCCTTCTCCCTGTACGGGCACGGGCCAGACAATCACAGGTCGGGGGAAGCGCCTTTGCAGGGTTGTACAGATATCATGCAGCACAGCACCTTGAGGTGATGTTACCACCCCGATCACACGCGGCAAAAGCGGAATGTCTTTTTTGCGGGCTGTATCAAACAGCCCTTCTTCCGCCAGCTTTAAGCGCAAGCGTTCAATACGGGCCAGCAAAGCGCCTTCGCCCGCATATTCCATCCGCTCTACAACAAGCTGATAACTGGAGCGCTCACCATAAGCAGAAATCTTGCCGGTGGCGATAATCTCCACCCCGTTTTCTGGCACCAGACCAAGACGGGAAACCGAACCACGCCATACCACACCGGAAATCTTGCCCCGTTCATCCTTGAGCGAAAAATACACATGCCCGGAAGGGTAGCGTTTAAGTTCCGTAATCTCACCACGCACACGTACGCGGCTGAACGTGCCCTCCAGCGTACGCCGGATAGCCCCCGAAATTTCTGAAACGGTAAATTCCGGCACATTGTTACTGGCCGATGGAATGTCAAACTGTTCGGTCATGCGGCTAACCTATGCTACAGACGCTCGCCCTGAAAAGAGCAGAACATCAAGATGCAGGAGAAAACAATGCGGGTACTTCTGGTTGGATCTGGCGGCAGGGAGCATGCGCTGGCCGCAACACTTGCCCGTTCTCCGGAACTTTCAGCCCTGTTTATCGCACCCGGCAACCCCGGCACAGCAGAACTTGGTATAAACGTGCCCATTGGTGCGCAGGATGTTCCTGCACTTGTGCAGTTTGCTCTGGAACAAAAAGTCGATCTGGTTATTCCCGGCCCGGAAGCTCCGTTGGTAGCTGGTTTGGCAGATGCCTGTGCCCGCGCCAAGCTGGCCTGCGCTGGCCCCACACAGGCCGCCGCCCGGCTTGAGGGCAGCAAAAGCTTTACCAAGGAAATCTGCTACGCCGCCAATATTCCCACAGCACAGGCTGAGCGGTTTACGGACGTAAACGCTGCTTTAACATACGTGCGTGAAAAAGGCGCACCCATTGTTATCAAGGCCGATGGTCTGGCCGCCGGAAAAGGCGTTGTGGTGGCCACCACACTGGCCGAAGCCGAAAGCGCTGTACAGGACATGATGGCCGGCGGCTCACTTGGGGATGCAGGCCGCTGCGTGGTGATTGAAGATTGCCTGATTGGTGAGGAAGTCTCGCTTTTTGCGTTCTGTGCGGGAGAAACAGCCACGCTGATTGGCGCTGCCCAAGACCACAAACGCATTGGAGATGGAGATACAGGCCCCAATACCGGTGGAATGGGAGCGGTTTCTCCTCCAAAAAGCTTTGGTCGGGCAGAACAGGAAGCTGCGCTTGATGTGATGGTACGCCCTATGCTGAAAGAAATGGTGCGCCGTGGCACACCTTTCCGGGGCGTTATTTTTGCGGGGCTGATGCTGACAGAAAGTGGCCCTCAATTAATCGAATACAACGTTAGATTTGGTGATCCGGAAGCCGAAGCTCTGCTGCCTCGGCTAACGTCTGATCTTCTTCCTGCCCTAAAGGCTCTTGCTGAAGATAAGCTGGATACAGCCCCTGTCACATTTTCCGATCAAGCATCTGTTTGCGTTGTAATGGCAGCCCGTGGCTACCCCGGCACGCCAGAAAAGGGTGCCGTGATTTCCGGTATCGAAGACGCCAACAAACTACCTGATGTGCAGGTGTTCCAAGCGGGCACCAAACTGAATTCTGCGGAAGAACTTGTTGTAGCCGGAGGGCGCGTGCTGGTTGTTTGCGCGTTGGGCAATACCGTGAAACAGGCGCAAGAACGCGCTTACGAAGGTGTTAAAACCATTTCGTGGGATGGAGCAATATGGCGCACAGATATCGGTAACCGCGCCCTTTAAGCCGCTTTTAAAATAACAGCCCTTGGTTATGCAGAGTTACTTCTGTTTGGCTAAGGGCTTACTGCTTGGCAGGATCGACCCAGAACCAAGGCATCCGATCCATCTTCATAATATTTTTTACGTAAACCCAGTTTTTCAAAGCCCTGTTTTTCATACAGGGCTCTGGCGGATTGATTGTTTACAGACACTTCCAAAAACAGGTTTTGCATCCCATTATGCTGCCCAACCTGTATGCACCATGCCAGCAAACGTTGCGCCAAACCGCGCTTTCTATATTCCGGCAGAATGCAGATAGTTAAAACCTCTGCTTCATCCACCACGCTTCGCAACATTATAAAGCCCGCTGGTTGATCTTTCACCATAACCAGACCTGCCTGCACACCCGGAGATGACAGCAAAGCCGTTATGGCTGCTTCATCCCACTGTGCGCCTGCACCAAAGCACTGGGTATGTATGTTGGCCAGCAAAGGTGCGTAAACAACGCTGGCTTCCTGCACATGCACGGTCAAACTGGTTTGGCTCTTAATCCATCCGCCGGGAGCTTGGCTTCTGGCGGATCTACGTACAGTGGAACAGGATCTAGCAAAGGCAGCTTACCCATTTGGCGCTTTAACGCTGCACTTGCAATTTGCTCTGGTGTTGGTGTGTGTAATGAAGAGTAAACAGCATGTGAAAAAGAAAGAGCCTCACAGGCATCCCCCGCCACCAACCAGCTTCCTTCTGGCGGATGCCAATTGGCTATCATGACGGCACGGACTTGCTGAGCATCCTCTACAAACACTCGGCCACGACGCGCTGGCGTTATCACCATCCACCCTTTTAACTCTGGATAACGCTGCAATTCTGCGTCCAGTGCAGGTGTCAGTGCTTCTGCTCGTGTTACGCCCACCACTGGGCAGCCTGCGCCCAATGCAAACCCGGCGGCTACAGCACAAGACGCCCGCAACCCTGTAAAAGATCCCGGCCCCACAACCACGGCCACAAGGTCTGGCTGTACGCCGGTTTCAGCGCCCCATCCTGCTTGTTGTAAAACCTGATCAGCAAGAAGATTAATGCCTTCTGCTGCCTGCTTGCCAGCAACAACCTCGGCATGCAGCACCAAAAGCTTATCCCTCTCAACCTGAACACATGCAGCCATTCCACAAGCCGACTCTCCTGCCGGGCTACCATCCAGAACCAGAATACGCTGTACCATCATGAAACCACGCAGCAGGCTTCTTCAAACGCCAAACGAGGCGCACGTGGTGGCTGGTTTTCAAAATCTCCATATCCCAGACACAGCAGAAAATTTGCGCGCCACCCTTGTTCGGCCAGAAAAGCATCTTCCACCAACGCTTGGTCAAACCCAGAAATAGGCAAAGCATCCACCCCAAGGGCACGCGCTGCCATAATCATATAAGCCCCCTGGAGCGTGCCGTTACGAAAAGCAGTTTCTTCTGCCAACCCAACGTCTGATGCAAACCATGAACGCAGGTTTTCCTGCGGACACAAACGCGGCAACTGTTCAAAAAACAATGGGTCATGCGCGACAATGGCAATAACAGGCGCCCCCATAACCCGATTAACGTTGCCCGCAGACAAAGCCGGGCGCAGTTTCTCACGCCCATCTGAACCGGTAATAAAAACAAACCGGGCAGGGCTACAATTGCCGGATGTTGGGCCAAATTTTGTGAGATCATAAAGCTGGCGCAGCACATCTTCTTCAATTGTGCGGGTTGTCCAGCGGAGGGGCGTACGCGCCTTTCTGAAAAGGAGATCCAGCCCGTTTTCATCCAGCATATGTATCTTGCCCTGTCTTGCATCTATCATTGAAAGGGCAGGCATAAAAAACACCTGCCTGCTTTCTATGCCACGCTTTGAAGCGCGACAAAAGCAGACAGGTGCAGTGTGCTTAATCTACCTGTTCAACAGAAACCACTTCTGGCACGTAATGGCGTAGCATGTTTTCTACACCATGCTTGAGTGTTGCGCGGGAAGATGGACACCCTGAACAAGCCCCCTGCATGGTCAGCCGCACAATGCCATTGCGATAACCACGGAAAACAATATCCCCACCATCACCTGCCACGGCTGGGCGTACGCGTGTGTCTAGCAGTTCCTTAATTTGGGTTACAATTTCTTCGTCTTCCGGCGCGGTGGCATCTTCTGTAACCGCCACGCCTTCTGCCACCACAGGATGCCCTGCCACAAAATGATCCATCAGAGTGGACAGAATTTGCGGGCGCAGTTCTTCCCAATCTTCGGAATCTGCTTTTGTTACAGACACAAAGTCGTTCCCCAAAAACACACGGGAAACACCCGGAAGGGCAAACAAAGCCTCAGCCAAAGGAGAACGACCGGCTACGGCATCAGCATCAATAAAATCAATAGTGCCAGCATCGCCCATAACAGCCTGCCCCGGCAGAAATTTGAGCGTAGCAGGATTAGGTGTGCCTTCGGTTTCTATGAACATGACCAGTTGAGCCTGAGTAATGAGGAAAGAGAACTTGTTACCTTTCAGTTGGCATTAGAATGCGTACGAAACAAGTCCTGTATCCAAAGAAAAACAGCTCTTTTGAGGTTAATTTTCTTTGAATAATCAACTTTCCTTAATTTTACATGACAGAATGTTTCCCTTGCCGTTTGGCAAATCTGCCATGCAGTTATGAAGTGATAAGCTCTCGGCCTTCCAGCATTAAGGAAGGGCTTAGTTGCGCAATGATTGCTCTTGCAGCAATTTTTCCCTCAAAGCTGGATCATGCGCGTAAATATAGAGCCCCTTTACGGATCTTGTCATAAGCACATTGATAGCGTTGAGCATGATTTGCTCTTTAACCTGTTCTGGTTGAGCCAAGCCATCTTTGCCCGCAAATGCTGCACCATCTTCATACCGCGCCGGGTCTAGGCGCAAGCAATCTGCTTGTGCATCATACGTAACGGAAGGGCCCAGAATAAGGCCCACATAGTTCAGATCAAACCCCTGCACTGTATAAACAGATCCAACCTCATTGATGGTATCTGGCCGTTCTGCCCAAGGCAATTTTTCGTCTGGTTTTGAGAGATCCCACCGTAAATGAAAACGCCCTTCATCAATAAAGTGCTCTTTTCCATCCAATCTGTATGGATAATCATAAGTTGCAACAATGCGTGACAATCCATACTGGTCGTTTTTCTGCTTGATCAACTCGTACATTTCTTGAGCATCCTCAAAGCATCTGAAATCAAAGCTCTGCTTTTTTGGGAAAGATGTCACTTTTTTTGAACAGAAATTTTTTATCCACTCCAGAACATCCGTGTTTGCATGCATTCGAAATTGATCTGTCAGATAGAATGCCCTTACCGGGAAACCTTCTAGTATTTTCGAAAGCATTTTTTTATTCCAATAACTTTTAAATTTTAAAACCTGTTTTTCATCAAACACAAGGATAACAATACGAGCAAGTTTTATAATCTCTTCCAAATGATTGTTTTGGTTAAATCTATTGTATTTATCAGAACGTGTTAAAAGAAGATGTGCTTCATCAATCAGAACAACATCCGCCCTTTTTCCTAATTTATTCATTTTATTTATAAATGTTGTTGGGCGTTCAAAATCCTTTTTCCTGATATATGGGAAATCTTCTGAAATATTCGTATATAGCTTCATCATTTCAGGATGATTCACAATAAGATAATTTTCTTTACCCGAAAAACAGCCTCCCAGATGATCATTCCTGGACATACGCTGCAAATCATTAAAAATAGAATTTATAACAAGACTCTTTCCCGTTCCTGCATCACCTTCTATAACAAAAATAGCGTGTTCATCTTTTTGATGATCTTTGCAAAACTCAAGAATATCTTTCTTCAGCAACTCCTGCGCAGGAGATAATTTTTGAAATGAAGAAAGTTTCTTTTTTGCATTATTATTTTCAATATTTTCATTCTGAAAATCAGACATACCGCTTTCCTATATCCCATAAAAAAAGCCTTTCTTGTTTCAAGAAAGGCTTTTTTCAAAAACATTCTTTAGGTTCTACTTTTAACGCAAAATACCTGTATGACCGATGCAATACCGGCCAGGCTGCGGCCATACGGTAAGACCGTGAGGTTCCGCACCAACCGGAATTTTGATCATGGAACCGTCATCGGTGTTGATTCTGTAAACAACATCATCAAACCGCCCGGAAAGCCATAGGCTTTTACCATCTGCGCTTACATTCCCCATATCGGGGCTACCCCCACCAGGAATAGGCCAATCAGCCACAATCTTGTTCGTTGCAAAATCAATTACAGAAACACCACCAGCCTTGCTATGCGGCTTACCATGAATTTTATGAGAACCACGGTTGGCTACATACATTTTTGTACCATCGCGGCTAGGATACAAACCGTGCGTACCCACACCCGTATGGATAAAGCCTGTTTCCTTAAACGTATCCCCATCAACAAGGAAAACGCCGTCTGCCATCATATCCGCAACGTAAAAGGTTTTTCCGTTTGGAGAGATCAGAATATCCTGTGGCATGCCACCACTTGAAAGCGCCAGATAACCCAAAACTTTCTTATTTACGGTGTCAACTTTTACAAGGTGCCCCCCAAATTCACATGTGAAAATGGCATAACGTCCATCAATCGAGAAATCAGCATGATTCACGCCCTTACATTGCGGAACTTCAACAGATTCCTGCAAAGCCATTGTATGCGGGTCTCTAAAATCCAGCCGCTTACGCGCCTCTGCTACAACAATGGCTGATTTGCCATCTGGCGTAAAATACATGTTGTAAGGATCGTCCACCTGCACAGCTGGCCCAGGCTTGGCTGTGCGCGGATCTATTGGCGTCAGGCTACCATTTGTTGTGCCTTCTGCATTATTGGTTACCCATAATGTGCGTAGATCCCACGAAGGCACAACGTGTTGTGGGCTTTTACCAACAGGAAAACGATCCACTACTTTTGAAGTTGCAGGATCAATAACAGAAACATCATTTGAGCGCAGATTTGGCACATAAATACGTGCTAGATCTTGTGCTACTTCCGGTGCAATATTATCGGCCCGCGTTTCACTATAAAGGTTATTTGGATCAATAACGGGGGGCATACCCGGTATTGTTTCAATCTTTGTAGCTAAAGTTGTTGCGTTTTCCGGAACAGGGGTAGAAACGGGTGCGGTTATAGGTGCAGGAGTTTCAGCCACCGGAGGCTGAACCGGCGGAGCCACCGGCGTTGTATCCTGCGCAAATGCTGCCGTTCCAGCGCTCATTACCGCAGCTAAAGTCGTTGCTGCTATCAAATAGGCTTTGGAAGCCATTACACTATACCTCATTATCTTTGGCACCATGATTTATCTATTACATCAGGTTGGATTTATCATGGTGCCTTAATAAGGTCTATTCTAATCTTTTTTAAGTAGAAAACCTACCTTCTACTCTATAAAATAACTTCCACTTATTTATTTCGCGCATCGTTAATAGCAGAAATTGCCGCAGTTATCTGCATATTGATACCTATCTGCCCCAAACTGGCCGATGCTTTACGCGGATCACCCCCATAAATACCCTGCACGCTGGATGGCGTGCCAGATTTTTGTAATGCATCCAGTCTTACCATTGTTGGATCAATCGCCAGCATGAGTGATGTATCACTTATATCTGCATGCATACCAACATCTTTTGCATATCCATGCTGGCTAAGCCACTGAGCATACTGATGCGGTATGACGCTATAATATTGCTTTACATAAAGAGCCTGAGCTTGGGTGCCAAACCACTCCTTATTAAGTTGCGTAGCCACTTTATCCAAAGATTTCTGATAACCGCCATGATCGCCAATAAAAACAATCAGACGGAACCCTTGTACCTGAAAACTTTTTGCTGCAGACGCCATCAATTTCTCAAAAACATCTGCGGGTATTGTGATGGTTCCCGGAAACTTCATGTGCGAAGTGCGGGGAGAAATCCCACCTTCTGGAACATATGAAACCACTGGTGCTACAAGGGTTTTTCCGGATTTTTCAGCTATCTTTTGCGCTATGTCCATAACACGCGTGTTATGCTTGCCAACAGCTATATAGGGCCCACTCTGTTCTGTTCCACCAACGGGAATAATAATAGTTGTAACCCCGCACGCAATATCAGACTGAATTTCTGTCCATGTCTGTTTTTCAAACAGCACAGAAGAGGGCAGGGCAGAGCATGCTGTTTCTGCCACTGCATTGCGCGTTTCTGCTCCATTTGCAAACAGAGCAGAAAACCCGATAATAGCTAAAGAAAAAAAAGATTCTTTCATTATTTTTTCACTAACAGTGGAGCAAGAAACCGGCCTGTGTAACTTTCCGGGCATGCTGCAATATCTTCTGGTGTACCTTCGGCAACAATTTGTCCACCACCATCACCACCTTCTGGGCCAACATCTATAATCCAGTCTGCCGTTTTTATAACCTCCAGGTTATGTTCGATCACAACAACTGTGTTTCCCTGATCAACAAGGGCATGCAAAACCTCCAGAAGTTTTCTTACATCTTCCGTATGTAATCCTGTTGTTGGTTCATCCAGAATATACAGAGTGCGCCCCGTTGCCCTACGTGCCAGTTCCTTGGAAAGCTTAACACGCTGCGCTTCTCCCCCTGAAAGGGTCGTGGCCTGCTGCCCTAATGCGACATATCCCAACCCAACTTTTTGCAAAATGGCTAGCCTATCCCGAATACGAGACTGGGCTGAAAAATAAGGGAGAGCTTCATCCACACTCATGGCAAGCACATCGGCAATGGATTTACCGCGGAACTTAATATCAAGTGTTTCACGGTTATAGCGCTGCCCTTTACAGGCATCACACGTTACAAACACATCTGGCAGAAAGTGCATTTCAATCTTAATAACACCATCACCTTGGCATGCTTCACAACGCCCACCTTTTACATTGAAGGAAAAGCGGCCGGGTTTGTAACCCCTTGCTTTACTTTCAGGAAGTTCCGCAAACCAATCTCTTATGGGTGTAAAAAGATCTGTATAGGTTGCCGGGTTGGAACGCGGTGTGCGCCCAATAGGAGATTGGTCAATATCAATAATCTTGTCTAGCAGCTCCATCCCCTTAATGCGCTTATAAGGTTCTGGAGATGTGCCTGCCCCCATCAACTGGCGAGAAAGTGCTTTATAGAGTGTATCAATAACCAGTGTAGATTTTCCGCTACCCGATACACCAGTTACACAGGTGAACGTACCAAGCGGAAAACGGGCTGTTACATTTTTCAGATTATGGCCTGTAGCACCTTCAACTGTCAGAATTTTCTTTTTATTTATTTTCCGACGTTCAGCAGGAACATCAATTTTCTTGCGCCCAGAAAGATAGGCACCTGTCAAACTATCGGGAGATTTGGCAACCTCTGCTGGTGTACCTTGGGCAACAATTGTACCACCATTCACGCCCGCACCCGGCCCCATATCCACAAGCCAGTCTGCACTTCTAATGGCATCTTCATCATGTTCAACAACAATCAGAGTATTTCCAAGGTTTTTCAAACGCTGCAATGTGCCAAGCAGACGTTCATTATCACGTTGATGAAGGCCAATAGAAGGTTCATCCAGAACATACAAAACGCCTGTCAGCCCGGAACCAATCTGACTAGCAAGGCGAATACGCTGGCTTTCCCCCCCAGAAAGGGTTGCTGAACTTCTTGAAAGGGTAAGGTATTCCAATCCCACATCATCAAGAAACTTCAAACGTTCTAAAATCTCACGCAGGATACGGCGTGCAATTTCGGCCCTTTGCGGCGTAAGGGTTGGCAGAACTGTATCAAACCAATCCAGAGCTTGCCCTATAGGTAACTCACAGGCTTGTGCAATATTCTTATGAGCTACACGCACAGAAAGCGCCTCTGGCCGCAATCGCGCACCTTCACACACATGACATGCTTTTTCAGATTGATATCTGGAAAGCTCTTCTCTTACCCACATGCTTTCTGTAGTGCGTAAGCGCTTTTCTAAGCTTTTAATAACACCTTCAAATGGTTTGGAAACAACATAGCTTTTCCTGCCATCTTTATAGGTGAAATCTACATTTTCAGAAGTGCCATAAAGAATACCGTCTCGCACATTTTCTGGAAGATCCTTCCATGGTGTATCCATATTTACAGAAAAATGCTGTGCCAAACTTTCAAGCGTCTGTTCCAATAATGGAGATTTCGCATCTTTCCATGGCGCTATAGCCCCTTTTGTAAGACTAAGGCTTTCATCCGGCACAATAAGATGCGGGTTGAAGTAGGTTTCCACACCAATGCCATCACAAGCCGGACACGCCCCTTGTGGCGCATTGAAAGAAAATAGCCGAGGCTCAATTTCTTCCAGTGTAAACCCACTTACTGGGCAGGAAAAATGTGATGAGAAAACAAGTTTTTCTGTTTTCTTGTTTTCATCTTTTGAAACTTCTTCAGCATACACAATGCCATCAGAAAGCCCCAAGGCTGTTTCAAGGCTGTCTGCAAGGCGCGTTTCAAGCCCTTCTTTTACCACAACACGGTCAACCACAACTTCTACAGTGTGGCGTAACTTTCTGTTCAGGCTAGGAACATCATCAACTTCGTACAGCGTTCCATCTACTTTTACGCGTGTAAAACCTTTACGCTGAAGCTCTGCCAGTTCCTTCCGGTATTCCCCTTTTCTATCACGAATAACGGGAGAGAGAAGCATCAGGCGTGTTCCCTCCGGCAACGCCATAATACGGTCAACCATCTGGGTGACTGTTTGCGCTTCAATTGGCAACCCGGTAGCTGGAGAATATGGCACGCCTGCCCGCGCCCAAAGCAAGCGCATGTAATCGTAAATTTCCGTAACAGTACCAACGGTAGAACGCGGGTTTTTTGATGTTGTTTTCTGCTCAATAGAAATTGCCGGGGAAAGACCCTCTATGGAATCTACGTCCGGCTTGCCCATCAACTCCAGAAACTGGCGCGCATAGGCCGAAAGGCTTTCCACATAGCGGCGCTGCCCTTCAGCGTAGATTGTATCAAACGCCAAAGAAGATTTGCCAGACCCAGAAAGCCCAGTCATGACTGTCAGCTTATCGCGCGGGATATCAATATCCACGTTTTTTAGATTATGAACTCGCGCACCACGCACCCGGATGCTCTGCTGACCGGAAAATTCTGATTTTTTCATGTAAGAAATCTGCCGCCGTTCCTGTTTTGTCCTAGTATGCCGCCTAAGGCCACCTTCATGCAATGCGTGATAAGGCGGCGACAGCCATTGTCTTTAATCTGATATGGGCAAGCCATGCCCTAATTGCCATTGCGCATCATGCTCTGATTGACCATCTAGAACATATAAACAGATCAAAGTCGGCCAGAAGGATATTTTCCATACTGACCGCAGCATTGGATTAAGGATACAGGAACATATGGAACACCTTCTCGGTCAGCCGCAGTCTGATGCACAAAACGGCACCATAGCACCTCAGAACACGGCACCTGTGATTATGGATGGGTCTCAGGCCACATTCATGCAGGATGTGATTGAAGCAAGCCGTTCTGTTCCTGTGTTGGTTGATTTCTGGGCAGATTGGTGTGGCCCATGCAAGCAGCTTGCTCCTGTGCTGGAAAAAGTGGTGACAGCAGCACGTGGCAAAGTGCGCTTGGTTAAAATTGATATTGAAGCAAACCGTGCTCTAGCTGGGCAGCTTGCGCAGGTTGGCTTGCCGCTACAGTCTATTCCATTGGTTGCTGCCTTCTGGAAAGGGCAGATTCTGGATCTGTTCCAAGGCGCTTTGCCGGAAAGCGAAATCAAGAATTTTGTCGAAAACATTCTAAAAAGCAGCGGTGGCGGCATTCTGCCTGCGACAGAACAACTGCGTGAAGCAGATGTGGCGCTGGAAACTGAAATGCCAGCCCGTGCGGCAGAACTGTATTCCTCTGTTATTGGGGAAGAGCCAGAAAACCCACGTGCATGGGGTGGGCTTATCCGCGCGATGTTGGCGCTGGATGATGAAGATGCCGCTGTTGCCGCTCTGGCAGATGTACCTGCTAAAATAACCGATAGCCCGGAAGTGGCTGGCGCACGTGCTGCGCTGGACCTGAAAAAGGAAGGACGCAAGGCGGCAGAGGAAATGGAAAGCATTCACGCACGCCTTGCCGCCAACCCGGAAGATTTTGAAGCACGCTGCGAACTGGCAACAGCCCTGAATGCTGCCGGAAAACGCGAAGAAGCCGCGAATGAACTGCTACATATCATCAAGGCAGACCGTAACTGGAAGGAAGGGGCTGCCAAACAGCAGCTTCTGCGTTTTTTTGAAGCATGGGGTAATGAAGAACCCGCAACTGCGGTTTCGCGCCGTCGTCTGTCCTCCATGCTGTTTTCATGAGGATGTAAAACTTTTTGGCTGCAGTATTTTTTCAAGATGAAGATGACATCCCCCGGCGAGTTCCCAAACTAGGGGATGTCACTTTAGCCGATATCCCTCCGGAAATTGGTCTGTTTCCGTTAAGCGGCGTTGTTCTTCTGCCACGAGGAAGACTGCCGCTTAACGTATTTGAACCACGCTATATTGCATTGGTGGAAGATGCACTGGCAACGCAGCGCCTGATAGGCATGATCCAGCCGCGTTGGCGGGAAGAAGAAGATGAAGCGAACAGCGCCCCGCCACTGTACCCCATAGGGTGCCTTGGCCGGATTGTTTCCTTTACTGAACGCGCCGATGGAACCTATGCCGTTACACTTGCAGGCCTTACGCGCTTTAGGCTCCTGCGTGAAACAGGAGAAACACGTGGGTATCGGCAAGCAAGGATAGATGTTTCCACTTTTGCTGGGGATCTGAACGAAATTCCGTCTGCTCCGTTTGACCGGGAAAAGCTTCTGGGCTCTATGCGGCGTTACTTCCAGAAAAAAGGGCTACAGGCACGTTGGTCTCTACTGGAACAGATGGATGATGATATCTTGCTTGTAACATTGCCCATGATCTGTCCTTTCCCTCCGGCAGAAAAACAGGCATTGCTTGATGCCGAAGATCTAACTGACCGTGTGCGGGTGCTGCAAACACTGCTAGACCTGTCTGGTCCGGAACAGGAAGGCCCGCCTTCCTGAACCTTTTACTGAGGAACAGAGAACTGATGTCTGACACACCTCCGCTTGATTCCCGGCTTCTTTCGGTGCTTGTGTGCCCTGTTACCAAAGGGCCTCTGACTTACAATGCTGAAACAAATGAACTGATCAGCAAAAAAGCTGGTCTTGCCTTTCCTATCCGTGATGGCATCCCCATCATGCTGCCAGATGAAGCACGCCGCCTAGAAAGCTGATCTCACAGCTTTCTCTCTTTCTCCTTTACAATGAACCCGTCCATGCTTCTGGCGAAAAAAACAGGCACCCTGATCGGAAACCTTCTATTGGTCTCTCCACTGCTGGTGGCATGTCACGGGCCTATTGAGGGGGAAAATATTGACGTTCCCCCAGAGCGGCCAGGACGCTTTTTGCCCGAAGCTGCTCCAGCAGAAGCCAAGGCGGCAGAACAGGAAGAAAACCTGCGAGAAGCCCAAGCCGCCCGTGAGGGCAAGCCTGCTGAGGCTCAGCCCCCCAAACCTGAAGAACGTTACGAAACACTGCCCGATGCAGGTTCTGGCGCTGCTGGATCCATGGAAACAGAAGACGGGCATACTGTTACCCCACAAACCCAAGCTATTTACGGCAAACCGTCTGATAGGTCTTCTAGCCATTAACGTCAGAGATTTTCCCTGCGCGCTTTAATTTAATATTCATGCTCTGCTTTGTCTGTATGCCTGCGGCGCAGGATATTGGCACAGACCATGCCGATAACACCTGTCATCATGCCAATAGCTGTTGGAATAGCGCCGCCTCCGGGCAAAACACCCACCAGAACACTGCTTAATGAGCCAAGGCTAAACTGCATTGTGCCAAGCAAGGCAGAAGCACTACCTGCCTGATGTGCATGGCGTGAAAATGCCATTACGGTACCGTTTGGCCCAATAAACCCCAATGCGCCGGTAATGCATGTAATCAGCCCACATGTCAGCCACGGATGCGCAAGACCTGCCAAACCGGAACAAGCCACTACCACAAAAATGCCGCCCATCACCAAAGCCCAGACAATGGCGGCCTCTAGCAAAGCAGGCATGGCAAACCTATGCACAAGTCTGCCGTTAATCTGGGTTCCCAAAATAAAAGCGGCAGCATTTGCACCAAAAAACACGCCAAAAGCTGTGGGAGAAAAATGAAGAACCTGTTCAAACAGAACAGGCGCGCTTCCCAGATAGGCGAACATCACAAAAGTAGAAAATGTTGTGATAAGCGCATTGGAAAGAAAAACAGGTTCACGCAGGATCGTGCGGTAACGGGTAAAAATTTCGAAGGGCGCCAAGCGCATCCGATGCGCGGGGGACAGCGTATCTGGCAGCATGTATATAATGCCAACCATACCCAGAATGGCGTATAGGGTGCCACTCCAGAATATCCACCGCCAGTTCCCAAATTCCAGCACCAAGCTCCCCATGCTGGGGGCCAACACAGGCATCACACCAAACACCAGTGTAAGCTGCGCCATAATATGCGCACCTTTTTTGCCGGTTGCCACATCTCTTACAATGGCACGCGGAATAACTGCGCTGGCAGAACCACCAAATGCACCAATAAAACGCATGATACAGAACAGATGATAATCCCGCACCACAGCACACATGGCAGATGCAACAGCAAAGACTGCAAGCCCTATAACCAAAGGAACCTTACGCCCAAACCTATCTGACAGCGGGCCTTGAGAGAATTGACCAAACGCCAGCCCTAGAAACCATGCCCCCAGTGTAAACTGAGCAGAACCAGCGCCACCGCCCAAATCCCGTTCAACATCAGGAAAAGCCGGAAGATACATGTCTGTAGCAAGTGGGCCAATTGCCGTAACAAGCCCCAAAAGCAGGATAAGCTGCAGCGGCAGCCCATTTTTAAAAAGGGCAGGATGGGTAGAAGATGTTGTCATGATATCAGGCACCGAGAAAAAACGTTCTGTTTTTTCTCTTGATCTGCACCATTTGTCTATGAATGCAGACACAACGCATCAATGCTAAGGCATAAAAAAAGCTGCCAGAATATCTGGCAGCTTTTTTGTAGAAGCTTATTTGCTTTCGGTTGCGGCCGGCGGAGCCGGAGGTGCACCGTTTCCGCACATTGGCGGCATCTGGGGTTCAGGGCGTTCGGCAATCTGCTTCAGCTGTTTCTTGGTCAGAATATCATGAACCTGCGTTTCAACCTGCAGGCGCTGTGTTGCGCGCTCGGTCTGCATGGTGCTGATCTGCTGTTCAATCTGCTGCAACTTAGCCTGATCAACCGGACCCGGTGTTGTCAGCACTTCACGTTCCTGCTGGTGCAGGCTGTGAATCTGCTCCATGTCCGCTTTCGGGTCTGAAGGCTTGTTTGCTTCAAAAATAGTTTTCAGCTTTTTCTTCTGGGCAGAGGTCAGCTTAACGCCATCCAGATTCAGAATAGGACCACCCATGCCATGATGATGCATTGGACCACAGCCCGGGCCACCCGGCGGAGGTGCGCCAACAGCCGGAGAGGCTTCCTGTGCGTGTGCAAAAGAAACTGCTGAGGTCATCATTCCCAGCGTCAGCGCTGTAGCCATCAAAACTTTTTTCATCAGATTCGCCTTATAAAATCTTTACCGTAACAAAGTGCATAAACACCTTGTCTGCTTTTTGACTAATGACAAAGGCTTGTGTCTGAAAAAAGGCATAAATTTAAAAGAAAAATGTTCTGCCTTTGCTTCTGGATAGAAAGATTGCGTGCAAAGTATCTCCAATTTTACATAAAAGGAAGAGATTACCCCATGCTAAAGCCGTAATTTGCGATTGCAGCCTTCCTGCTGCACATTAGCTATATGATTCGTATTTTTGTTGATTCTGATGCATGCCCCGTAAAAAACGAGGTCTATCGTGTGGCCAGTCGTTACAATCTGCATGTTTTCATTGTCTCAAACAGAATGATTATGGTTCCAGATTCACCTCTGATTGAGCGCATAGTGGTAGATGCAGGGCCAGACATGGCAGACAATTGGATTGCCGAGCGCGTATCAGACAGAGACATCGTAATTACAGCAGATATTCCGCTGGCAGCGCGATGTGTTGAAAAAGGCGCCTATGTTCTTGAGCCTAAAGGGCGAGTTCTGGATGAAGATGCCATTGGTATGGCGTTGGCAGTGCGTAACCTGATGACAGATTTGCGTTCAGCCGGTGTCATGACACCGGGTGGAAGCGTATTTGGAAAAGCAGATCGATCCCGCTTTCTTTCCGCTTTGGATACGCTGGTAACTAAAGCACAAAAGCCCCGTTTACGCCCACTGACATTTCCAAATGAATAAGTAGCTTAAGCAGTAGAAGAATAAAACGCCTGCCGGTACACTTGATGCTTACTGAGGAGCCGCCAACACCAACCATGCCCCAATGAAGGGACATGGGAAGTGATGCTAAAATCAGCCCGCTTTCTTTTCAGCTATCTGCGCAAACAATGCAGAAATTGCGTTTTGCGCTTCAGTTTGGATAGCCTTGAGGTGTGCCTCGCTCTTGAAGCTTTCAGCATAGATTTTATAGACGTTTTCTGTACCCGATGGACGCGCAGCAAACCAGCCATCTTTAGCTGAAACCTTCAGGCCACCAATGGCTGCCCCGTTACCCGGCGCGTTAGTTAGGGTCGTGATGATCGGCTCTCCTGCCAGTTCGGTCATGCCGATCTGCTCAGGAGACAGATTTTTCAGGATAGCCTTCTCTTCCGGAGTAGCCGGGGCATCAATTCGCGCATAGTACGGCGTGCCAAGACGTTTTGTCATGTCCTCATATGCAGCCCCGGGGGTACGCTTGGTACGAGCGGTCATCTCGGCTGCAAGTAGGCCAAGAATAATGCCGTCCTTATCTGTACTCCATACCGTACCAGCACGGCGCAGGAAGGACGCGCCTGCGCTTTCTTCCCCACCAAAGCCCAACGTGCCGTGGTACAAACCATCAACGAACCACTTGAACCCGACTGGCACCTCCACCAGCTTGCGGCCGATTTCATTAGCCACGCGATCAATCATGCCGCTGCTAACCACCGTTTTGCCCACGCCTGCATGGGCGTTCCAGTTTTCACGGTTTTTGAACAGGTATTCAATCGCAACGGCAAGATAGTGATTGGGATTCATAAGCCCGTATTTACCCGACACAATGCCATGACGGTCAGCATCAGTATCATTGGCAAAAGCGATGTCGAACTTGTCCTTCATCCCGACCAAGCGGGCCATAGCATAGGGAGAAGAGCAATCCATGCGGATCTTCCCGTCCCAGTCAGCAGTCATGAAACGAAAGGTCGGATCTACTTCCTTGCTAACAATCGTAGCATTGATGCCGTATTTGTCTATGATCGGCTGCCAGTAATCCACTGCAGCCCCACCTAGCGGGTCGATACCTATGGACACGCCGGATTCCCGAATGACATCCATGTCCACCACGGCAGCCAAGTCATCCACATACGGGGTGATGTAGTCATGGCGCTTTGTGGTGGGAGCTTTCAGCGCCTCTTCAAGGCCGACGCGCTTTACGCCTTCCATGTTCTTGGCCATGTAGTCGTTGGCCGCGTTTTCCACCACCTTGGTAATATCGGTATCCGCCGGCCCGCCATGGGGAGGATTGTACTTATAGCCACCATCTTCCGGCGGGTTATGCGATGGCGTAATAACCACGCCATCAGCCAAATCACTGCTGCGGTCGCGATTATAAGTCAGAATCGCGTGCGAGATGACTGGCGTGGGAGTATAGCCATCCTGCGCATCAATGCGAACTTCCACACCATTTGCCGCAAATACTTCCAGCGCGGATTTTAACGCTGGCCGCGAAAGCGCATGAGTATCAATGCCGATAAATAACGGCCCAGTAATGCCCGCGCCCTTGCGATAGTCAGCTATCGCCTGACTGATCGCCAGAATGTGGTTTTCATTGAAACTGGTGGTCAACGCAGACCCACGATGCCCCGACGTACCAAACGCAACACGCTGCGTTGCAATAGCGGGATCAGGCTTGCGGGTGTAATAGGCGTCAAGCAAGGCATCGATATTAACAAGGCGGTCTGGATCGACCGACTTGCCGGCAAATGGGCTTATGCTGGGCATTAGCTGCTCCCGAAATACAATACGAAAAAGCGTATATTTTCTTACAGGCCGATATCAACAGCGTCCACCTGCATCCCCAAGTAGGGCGACCTGACGACACATAGAAATTGCATCACGTCTTCAAAACAGAAACACTAGGTAGAACTTTCCACCATGAAAGTGCCTTATATTTATATTGAGGCGCATTACACAGAATATAGCATTCCCAATTTTATAATATAAGTATTCACATTTACTTAATAATTGTGTATGTTTCATGCCAAAATATAATATATATATTTGGTAAGAATCTATATTATTTATCTTAACAGAAGGTAAAAACCTATAAGTGATTACTATCTTCGTAATTTTATTGGATATTTCGACGGGAACTGGTGGAGCCAATCGGGATCGAACCGACGACCTCCTGAATGCCATTCAGGCGCTCTCCCAACTGAGCTATGGCCCCACATCGTTCTTGTGCACAGCCTCTTACATGGTCTGCCCATAACAGGCAAGCCCCTATTTTCAGTAAAAAATCACCTTCATCTCTCTCAACACTTCAAGAAGCGGCAGAAGAGGCAACCCCTGAATGGAAAAAGAATCTCCTTCTATATACGCAAAAAGCTGCAAACCTGGCCCTTCCAACCGATATGCACCCACAGAAGCCAGACACGCAGGGCCTTCGGTTTGCAAATAGGCGTCCAGAAAAGCTTCAGAAAACAAACGCATGGTCAAACGGGGCTGGTCAACATGCTGCCATACCACCTGACCATTCCGACAGAGTGCAACCGCCGTATGTAAAATATGGGTATGGCCTCTTAACGCCAGAAGTTGCTCACGGGCCTGCGCCAGATCCTTAGGCTTATCATACCATATGGAATCGCAGGACAACATCTGATCTGCGCCAATAATAAAAGCATCTGGCTGCTGGACAGAAAGCGCCTTGGCCTCAGCCAACCCAAGAGCTACAGCTTCAGGCTTCCATCCCTCACGTTTGCCTGCAGCTTTAAGGATGTCTTCATTTACATCTCCAACCTGGACATCAAAATCCAGTCCAACATCCTCAAGCATCTTGCGCCTAGAAAAAGAACCACTCGCCAAAAGCAGTTTCGAATCTCTGTTCTGTAATGGAGTCGGCATTAGTACTAAATCCTGCATCAATTCGAGTCCCGTTCAGGTACTCGTAAAAAAATGGCCTGTGAGTACTCACCTGAGTACCGGGGTACATGTGGATTGTACGGAACTCATAACTGCGACGTACCGAGTACCGGGCACAACCCTTTAAAACGATAAACCGGTGAGTTGTACACAGCCCCGTACGGGTACTTTCTGGATAACTTCAAAAAGTCCTTGTTTTCCAATACCCTAAAATCTGTACACAGTGTGGGAAAGCTGGGGTACATTTTTGGAATACCGGGTACCCCACCATTCACAGTAATTTTAAACAACTACAAACCTATTTCTTTCTTTTTTTATAGGAAGAGGGGCGTGGACAGCGTGAACAAAGACGTGGCAGGACATCGAAGCATGATGACAGACGAACATATCCCCTCCGCCAAACGGCTTTTAAGAACACTCAATGGTGAAGCCCTGTGGCCGCCTCCGATGTGGCTGATGCGGCAAGCTGGTCGCTTTCTGCCAGAATTTCGGGCCATGCGTGCCAAAGCAGATTTTCTGACACGCTGCATGACACCAGATATTGCAACAGAACTGACATTGCAGCCGATCAAACGTTTTGGAATGGACGGCGCTATTCTGTTTTCCGATATTCTGATTTTACCATGGGCGATGGGACAATCCCTTGAATTTGTAGAAGGTAAGGGCCCTATACTGGGTGCTATTCGCTCTGAGCAGGATCTGGCCAAGTTGGATCCTGCACGTATTGCCGAGATTACAGCGCCTGTTTTGGAAACTCTGACACGCTTGCGTAAAGAACTGAATGGCCCGGACAAAATTGGTGTTGCACAACCAGGCGCAACCACTTTGCTTGGTTTTACGGGCGCTCCCTTTACGGTTGCCTGTTACATGGTTGAAGGGCATGGATCTCGGGAGTTTGCTGTTACCCGGCAGATGGCTTACGCGGAACCTGTTCTGTTTGATCGGTTAATGGATTTACTTACCCGAACAACAGCCGAATATCTTTGCAAGCAGATTGAAGCAGGTGCTGAAGCTGTCATGCTATTTGATTCGTGGGCTGGCCTGTTATCTCCATCAGAATTTCGTAAACACGTTATTGCGCCATCTCGCCAGATTGTTCAGGCTATTAAAGCCCGACATCCTTCTACCCGTATTATCGGGTTTCCGCGTTTAAGTGGTGTATTGGTTGCCGAATATGCACGAGAAACCGGCGTAGATGTTGTGGCGCTGGATACAGGGGCAGATATAGAAATTGTGCGTTCCATGCTGCCAGAGCATGTTGGAATTCAAGGTAATCTGGACCCGGTTTCTGTATTGGCAGGTGGAGATGCCATGAAGCGTGAGGCACTGGCTATTCGTGAAGCTGGCCGAGGGCGTGCGCATGTTTTCAATTTAGGTCATGGTGTGTTGCCACAAACACCTGTTGAACACGTTGCGGAATTGGTAAACACGATAAGGGAAACAGCCTGATGGCAGAACAACCACTCGTTCTTTCCCCTCAAGGGCATCTTAAACTTATTATTTTTGATTGCGATGGTGTTCTGGTTGATAGCGAAGAAACATGTTGTCGCATCAGTGCAGAAGAAGCTCGGCGCGTTGGTATGAACGTGCCGGATAAGCAAGCAGTAAAAGTATTTTCCGGCATGGCGTTGCCGGGAATACAGCACATGATTGAGCAGGAAACTGGCGCAAAGCTGGGGGCTGGATGGGCAAGCATGATGCAAAAACGCTTTGTGGTTGCCATGAAAGAAGGTGTTGAACCTGTTGAGGGCGTTTATGATATGCTCAACAGTATTCAAAAAATGTGTGTTCCTGTAAGGGTTGCATCCAATTCATCTCAAGAAGAGATGGATGCAAAGTTTTCTATTACCAATCTTGAGCACTTTTTTAAAAACCGTATCCACTCAGCAAGAGATATGGGAATTCCAAAACCCAAACCTGATGTGTATCTGAAAGCCGCAGAAGAAGAAGGTGTTTCTCCTGCAGAATGTCTTGTACTGGAAGACAGTGATACAGGTGCACAGGCAGCCGTTGATGCCGGAATGGCTTGTGTGATGCTAAGGCCAGAAGGAAACCCTATTCCAAAATGGAATAATATTTTAAGAATTAACCATCTTTCACAATTTGCACCTTTGGTTCAGAAAGCTTTGCAACAGCAAGGGCGTTGATGATGGTTATAGATGCCCTTTTGCCGTGGTTACGTTGGCTGATAGCTTTTCATATCATGTCTGTTATGGCGTGGATGGCCGGGTTATTTTATCTGCCACGATTATTTGTTTATCATTGCCAGGTTGCTGTTGGATCACAGGAAAGTCTGCGGTTTAAAATTATGGAACGCAGACTTTTGAAAGCAATTATGACACCGGCTATGTGTGCTAGCCTGTTTTTTGGTGTGCTACTTGTGTTGACTCCAGGTGGGGTAAATTGGCATGCGGGATGGTGGCATACAAAACTTACTGCTGTATTCTGTATGTTTGTTTTTCATGGGTGTTGTGCGCGTTGGTGTAAAGATTTTTCTTCTGACCATAATAGGCATTCAGAAAAATTTTATCGTATTGCCAATGAAGTGCCAACTATCTTGATGATGATTATTGTTATTATGGTTGTTGTTCAACCATTTTAGAAAAATCCCCTGTAAATCAGGGGATTTTTATTTTTATATCATATTTTTAATACGTAAAAGACCAAATGCAGCTAAGCTGACCATACAGGTGATCTCATTTTTACGTATCATATTTTCTACTTCTGAAAGAAGAAAAGTATGACATGTCATACCTTGTTCGGTATCCTCTAGCTGACGGTTACCTTGGGTTAATCCTGTGGCCAAATAGACGTGACCTTTCTGGGTAGAATATCCTGCTCCCTGATAAACAATGCCTGCATGTTGTAATGTTTGGGCTCGTAAGCCTGTCTCTTCTCGTAATTCACCTGCGGCAACATCTTCTATTTTGGCATCTGGTTGAGCCTCCCACATGCCCATTGGTAACTCCCATAGCCGTTTTTTAATGGGATAACGGTATTGATTGACCAAAGTTACAGTTGGGTGGCCATCTGTAGATGTGCCCAAAGGAAGGATAACAACAAATTCGCCTCTTTCTACAATGCCATAAAGGCCATCTTTACCATTAGGTAAGCGGATGATGTCTTCCCGCACACGGGTCCATGGGTTTTCATAAGCAATGCGGGTGGAAATGGTGATGTAACCTTCATCATCAGGTGAAGACATATTCATGCTGGATTCCTAAGTTTTGCTTTGCATTCGCCTATCATATGCGAGCAAATTGGTACGGATTCTGATTATGCCATAACATTACCATGAAGGAATGTAATGAACGGAAATAATAATATTGAAGGAGCACCAGATACAGCAGGAAAAACGCTATGGTCTATTTTTGCCATCGTGGTTTTTACTTTGCTTTGTTACGTAGAAATCGGTTTACAAATGGCAGTTGTGCCATTGTTTGTAAAAGAACAGTTGGGATTTAGCTCTGCGCTCGCAGGGTTTGCTGTTTCCGTTCAGTATCTGGCCACATTTATATCCCGTGTAGGAGCTGGCCGGCGGATAGATACACGTGGCCCTAAAAGGGTTGTCATTGCAGGGCTTTTTCTGGGTGCGCTTTCTGGTTTGTTCATCATGCTTGCGCCTTCCATGATGGCCTGGCCTGTAGGGGCTTTGGCAATTGTTCTATTGGGCCGTATTTTTTTGGGCATATCTGAAAGCTGGGTTGCGACTGGTGTTATCGTCTGGAACATTCAGAGGGTAGGGGCACCTGGAACCGCCCGTGTTATCTCCTGGAATGGTGTGTGTTCTTATGGCGGCATTGCATTAGGGGCGCCTATTGCCATGATGATTTATCAGTCTCATGCTGCATTAGGTGGTTTTTGGGGCATAGGCCTGTGCTGTATGCTGATGCTGCTTTTGGGGGTGCCGTGGGCATGGCATCAGGTAGCAGTTAAACCGCTTTCCCCATCTACGGGTAAGCGCCATTCCTTTATGACAGTTTTTGGTCAGGTTGCACCATATGGCATGGCTCTGGCTGCAGGTTCTATTGGGTTTGGCGCTATTTCATCCTTGCTGACGTTGTATTTTGCTGATCAGAACTGGAGTGGGGCTGCAACTGCATTATCTATTTTTGGATGTGTTTTTGTTTTGACACGGTTTGGTTTTACAACTCAGATAACAAAACGTGGTGGCACAATTGTTGCATTGGTTTCCTTACTCATAGAAAGTTTGGGCTTATGTGTATTGGCTATGGGACATTCACCTGTTTGGGCAAATATAGGGGCTGCGTTAACGGGTGCTGGTTTTTCACTTTTGTTTCCTGCTTTGGGGGTAGGGGCAGTAGCCCGCACAAAGCCAGAAAATAAAGGCATTGCTGTAGGCGCATTTTCTGTTTTTCTTGATATCGCCCTTGGCCTATCAGGACCCGTTTTAGGCTTTATTATTCCGTTTTGGGGATATCAGGGATTGTTTTTAACAACAGCACTTATGAGCCTGATGGGTGTGGGAATATGTGCTTTTGTTTATCGTAAGGAAAATGGACAATCCATTTTACCGTAAGAAACAGATTTCTAAAACTTTAGAAACTTATTTGGAGGAACATAAAGGATGACAATTGATGTGCGTGCAGTCGCCGTGTTCTGTGGTTCCCGCATGGGGGCAAAGCCTGTGTATCAGCAGGCAGCGCAGGAAACGGGCAAAGAATTGGCCAAGGCCGGAATCCGGCTGGTATATGGGGGCGGTGCAAATGGGCTGATGGGGGTTGTGGCCCATGCTGTTATTCAAGCAGGTGGCAGTGTTACGGGTGTTATCCCTGAATTTTTAAAAACCCGTGAAAAAATGAATGAAGACGTTTCTGAACTGATCGTTACAGATTCCATGCATACCCGTAAGCAGATCATGTTTTCACGTGCCGATGCTTTTTGGATTTTGCCTGGTGGTTTTGGAACATTTGAAGAGCTTCTGGAAATTCTGACATGGAGACAGCTTAAACGCCATGATAAGCCCATCGTGCTTATTAACGTAGATGGATGGGGCGATAAGGTTGTAGCCATGCTTGATGAGGCGGTGAAACAAGGATTTGCCTCAGTAGATGCGAGATCTTTGTTGAGCGTTGTGCCGAATGCTGCCGCTGCTCTGGAATGCTCCCGCGTTACAGAGCATACAGAAGCGTTGGGTATGGATGTGATGTAAAATAAGATGGGGCAAGGGTAGGAAGGCTCATTTCTACTCTTGCTTCTCAGGCCAGAGCGCTGTATAGGCAGCGTGTAATCGGAGTGTAGCTCAGCCTGGTAGAGCACTGTGTTCGGGACGCAGGGGCCGGAAGTTCGAATCTTCTCACTCCGACCAGACTTTCCCTTGAAAAATAGACATAAACAACAGTGCTCACTTTATCATGTGAACACAATACCGCGTTTATGCGCCCGTACCTTATATATAAGGTACGGTATCGTTATCTGATCATACTTGCGATATAGAGCTGATAGCCAAGAGCCTGTCCGCTACCTATGGCGGCTCTTGGTCTATCTATTACTGCTTCCACGAATGATTTCGGCAAGCCCCTTAAATTAAGCAAAATATATATACAATCTGCTTGCCTTAAATTGTCTGTTTGTATATACAATTTATATGAGATACGATTGGGACGAAGCAAAGCGTCAAAGTAACATCGCCAAGCATGGCGTTGATTTTGCTGATGCTGAAGACTTCGAATGGGATGTGGCTTTTGTCATGACAAGTCGTAGCGCAAACGAGCCCCGCCTTGTTGCTATTGCCCCAATCAATCTCCGCCTGCATGTGCTGGTTTTCAGCATTGAAACACGCATTGTCCGCATCATCAGCCTACGAAAGGCCAACAAACGGGAGGCAAAGCTTTATGCCGCGCAAACCTGAATTTATCATGCCTACGGATGAAGAAGATGCCCTGATCAATCAGGGCATCTTGCAAGATGCAGATAACCCCGAGCTAACGGATCAAGATTTTCTCAATGCCAAACCTGCATCTGTAGCTGTGCCAGCATTAGCAGCACAGCGTAGAGTAAGAGGGCCACAAAAAGCTCCCACAAAGAAGCTTGTATCGATTCGTCTTGACCCCGATTTGATTGACCGGCTGAAACAGGACGGCCCTGGTTGGCAAGGGCGCGTTAACGATATGCTACGGCAAGCCATAGGCCTAACCAGTTAGCTTTTGTAGCCAGACGTCACCCAGCCTGCACAGAGGCATTAGCAGCATCAAGCTGCTTTTCAGCAAAGGCCCATTCATCCGCTGTGGGTGCACGGCCTTCCTTCAGCGGCTTCAGCAGTGCGGAAATATCTTCCACGATCACCGGGCCGTTTTCGACAAGGGCTTCAACCGCAGCAATGGCAATGCTTGCGTAGTTCATGATAGTTTTTCCTTGATTTTCTGCCATTTTTGGCAGGCAATAAAAAAGGGTGTCCAGTAATACCGACACCCTTGCGGATCATTTTCCCGACGCCGGGAAAATGGTTACTTGCTGGCAGGCAGCAGCTTGCGGGCTGCGTCTAGCGCATCCTGCGCCGCTTCAACCGCAGCTTCAGGCAGTGGATCACCTTTAGCCGCAGCCTCATCGAGCGGCTTGATCTGGTCATGCGCGGTCTGGAAGGCCGGTTTCAGCTTTGCTACTACAGCCGGATCTGCGGCCGGGTTCTTTTCATAGTCAGCCGCAAGCTGGGCTGCTGCGGCATAAGACAGGCTCAGGCCGTAAACAGACTGCTGGCGCTGCACTAGCTGGTCAGATCCGCACGCCATCAAGCTGGTGCCAACCAGACCAAGCAGCATGACGCCCGCCACGGCAGAAGCCGCGCTGCTTTTCTTGGGTGCTGCTTCAGCAGTGGAAGAAGCAATGGCAGATGTTGCGGCCGCCAGAATTGTGCTGGCTGGCACGGCATCGGCAATCACCTTTGCAGCCGTGGGGCCAATGTCCTTATGGGCGGCCACTGCATTCAGCGCCTTTTC